>JAGAAA010000034.1 GCA_017615495.1 Clostridia bacterium | reverse complement strand
TGCGGCAAAAGCACCTGCGGCGTGCTTGCGGCAAAAGCCCTTTGCATGGATTTTGTGGATACCGACCTCGTGATCCAGCAAAACGAAGGGATGCCGCTTCAAACGATCATCAATAAGAAGGGAAACGACTGTTTCGCCGCGGCGGAGGAAAGAGCCGTTTGCGCTCTCACGGTCAAAAACGCCGTCGTCGCCACGGGCGGCAGCGTGGTTTATTCCCGCAGGGCGATGGAGGAGCTCAAAAAGGGCGGCGTAGTTATCTACCTTCGAATTTCCTCTGATACGATGCTAAAAAGGATCGCCAATATAAGCAGCAGAGGTATCTTACTGAAAAACGGCGAAACCATCGACGCAATGTTTGAGGAGCGCGCGGCGCTTTATGAAAAATATGCCGATTTTGTCGTAGATTGCGACGGAAAAGAGATCGAAACCACCGTTTCGGAGATCGTAAAGATCGCTACTGAAAACAATTGATCATTCCGAAAGACTGAAATCCTGGTCGTAGCCTACAAAGACCGTGAAACCTTCGTTTAACGCTTCGGTTTCCTGCTTGATGGCGCTGATGGTCGCCGCAGGATCGGGGTCGTCAAAGGAGACGACTACGTCAAAACTGATCAGCTTTTTATCACCGTCAACGTAAAACCCGTGCGTTTGCAAAACGTGCGGGTGCTTTTTTACCACGCCGGAGACCTTTCCGAATATGCTGTGAGTAAGCGGGTCCGACTGGTTGTCCGCGTAGATGCCGACGGTCATAATGGTATTGTACTTTTGGTACATTATGAGGAAGATGTTGCGCTCGATAACTTGAATTTCCTTTGCCGTCAGGTCATCGCTCACGCCGATGTGTACCGAGCCGATGTTTTTGTTGGGTCCGTAGTTGTTTAAGATCAGGTCGTAACACCCGCGCACGCCGTCGATGTGGTTGATATCTTCCTTGATCTTTGCCACGTAATCGCGTTCAAAGCGGTCACCGATCATAGAGGAAAGGGATTCCTTCATCACCTCAAAACCGCTTTTCAAGATGAACAAACCGATGGCAACGCCCAAATATCCTTCAATGTAAACCCCCGCAAACTTTGCTACCAGCACGCCCACCAGCGTTGCGGTGGAGAGGACGGAATCAAACAGGGCGTCCATACCGGAGGCTTTCAGGGCGTCGCTTTCGATGCTCGCGCCTTTCTTGCGGAAGAACAGACCGATGGCGACCTTTACGCCGATCGCCACGGCGATGATCACGATGGAATAGACCTCAAACGAGGGCATCGTGCCGTTTTGGAAGTGATCGATGATGGATTTGACGGATTCAAAAACCGCCATCCCGCCCGCGAACAAGATCAAAACCGCGATCAAAGTGGAGGTAAGATACTCTATCCTGCCGTAGCCGTACGGGTGCTTTTTGTCCGGCTTTTTGCCCGCAAGTTTGGTGCCTGCGATGGTGATGGTGCTGGATAGGGCGTCGGTAAAGTTGTTGACAGCGTCCATGATGATGGCAACTGAACCGGCAAGGAAGCCTACGAACGCTTTGAACGCCACCAAAAAGGCGTTGCCGATGATGCCGATCACGCTTGTTTTGACGATTTCTTTTTCTCTGTTGAGCATTTTTTTCATGCGCATATTATACGCTTTTTCGCAAAAATTTGCAAGATTCTCTAAAAATCAAAATACGAGCTTATTCTGTTACCTTTTCTGATTTTCATTTATGATCAAGCGATTTTTGCGCGCTACCTCCGTGATTGACTTATAAGTTTTGGATAAGTATAATATACTTATCATGGAAAAGAAAAAGAATAGCATCATCGAGCTGCTCAGGTTTATTTTTGCAATGAACGTTGTGAAGAACCACGGCTATTTCCCTTATCAGGGGAGTTTGTTTTCGCCGGAAGGGATATCGGTCGAATTCTTTTTCGTTTTAAGCGGGTTCCTTTTTGCGATGTCGCTCAAAAAATACGAGGATAGGTTCATCGTAAAGGACGCTTTGATAATGTACAAAGATAAGCTACTAAGGTTGGGCATCCCTTTCTTTGTGGGCATCGGCTTCAACGTCCTTTACGCCGTCACTTTTAAAACAAGCGATTTTAACGTTTGGGTATACCTTTGGTACGTTGAGGATATGCTTATCGTATTTGGCATATTTTTTCTGTTGCGAAGGATATTTAAAAACGATATCGTATTCTTTAGCATCATCTTCGCAATAGCGGTGGGGTCTTCCGTCGTGCACGCCATGCCGAGTTTCCGCAGTTGGGGCTTTTTCCGCGCGCTTCCCGCCATCTCGATAGGGATGCTGACTTCCAAACTGCCTAAGCTTGACCCCAAGTACAAACCGATGGTTTTGGTCGGTTTTTCCGTCGCTTGCCTTGCGGTGCTGAGAATATTGCTCTTTGAATTTTCATTTGCGGAGGAGGAAGTGCTGGACGTTGTGATCTATCCCGCGCTGATATACTTTGCCTTCCAAATCGATTGCAGCAACCGCGTGTTGGATTATTTGGGGGCGATCAGCTTCGGATTATACGCCTTTCAAAGCGTCGCGCGGTATATGCGGGACGTGGGCTATCAAAACAGGTGGTTGCAGTTTGCGGTCATCCTTGCCTGCGCGGTGGCGGCGGATTTGATCAAGCGGCTGATCGTTTATTTAAAAACAAGGCGGAAGGCGCAAGAGCTTTTGCCGCAAAATAATCCGTCCGAATAAAGCAAAAGGGTAGCGCGCAAAGCGCCGAATGTGGTACAATAAAAATATGAAAGCGAAAATTACTTTGACGATACAAACGATAGGAATGTACTTAATGCATCTGCCGCTGTACGCGACGCTTATCATCATCCACATTGCTATGGATGATAGGTTGCAGGGGGATTTGATACACGGTTTGCTCATCGCGTCTTTTGTGATGATGCTGATCATGATACCCCTCAGCATCGTAAACGCCGCGCTGACCGCCGCATCGGCACTCAAGGGCAATGACCCCACGAAGCCCACCATGGTGGCAAAACTGAGCTTGATACCGTGGTACGCCTTAAATCTTGTCATCGGCTTTGTGTTCGTATCCATCTTTTTCAATCCCTTTATGATGATAGCCATCCCTTTGGTCATCGCGTTGCTCGTTGCGTCCACGTATCTATTGATGCTTTCCACTTCGGTGGGGAATATCGCGTACGCCGTGCATAGCATAAGAAAGGGCGGCGTTAAAGCTTCCGTGCTCGTGGGCGTGGTGTTCTCGTTCATTTTCGGTTTGGACGTCATTGGCGCAATCATCCTTTACAAGGAGTCCAAAAAACTCTCCGAACAAGCGCAAACGGACGCTTCCGCCGCTGATCTTCAATAACGTTATGGAAAACGGTGAGACAAAATTCGACAACAAATATCTTCTTGAGCGCCAACTTGAAATGCTCAAGACCTTTTACGACAGGAAGCTTTTGACCAAGGAGCAATATGAGTTTGAAATTCAGGTCTTAACCACAAGGATCAAGACGGATAGCGAAAACGATTAAAACCACCGGCGTTCAGCTGCCTGTGGGGAAATGCGATCAAGCGGAGATGCTGTAAGAGCTCTCCGTTTTTTATTTTATATATTTTTTGATTCAACCCCTTTTTGTCACCATTTTGTCACTTATGACAAACGATTTGTAGAAGAATATAAAAAGAATAGCTACTGTAAAAAATGTTGCATATTATGATATCGTCAAAACGGTTCCCCCTCTTAAAAAACGCAAGACCTATCTTCAAAAAACTCGGAGAGAAATACGGCAAGACGCCTGCGCGAGACTTCGGCTTGCGGTCGGATCATGTTGCCTTTGATCGTGCTGACAACGAAATCCGAATGAGTGAAAAAGGGATCGCCCAAACGAGCGATCCCTTCTTTACGTTAGGGGTTAAGAACGGCGTTGCGTTACGCAAAGTTCTTCATTTTTGACGTCCACGACCAACGTGGTTTCAGGTGCGATGTCTTCACTGATGATGGCGCGAGCAAGCAGCGTCTCGACCTTGCTTTGCAAGTAACGCTTGAGCGGTCTGGCGCCGTAGATGGGGTCGTAGCCTTCGCGGATGATCTTATCTTTGGCGGCGGGAGTGATCTCCACGTCCAGTTGCTTTTCGCTTAAGCGACGTTTGAGATCGGCGATCAGCAGGTCCACGATGCCGTTGATATTGTCGCGTGTCAGCGGTTTGTAGAAGACGATCTCATCCAAACGATTCAGAAACTCGGGACGGAAACTGTGTTTGAGCAATTCGCTGACGGATCCGCGTGCTTCCGAGGAGATCTCGCCCGATTCGTCTATGCCATCGAGGATGACGTCAGATCCGAGGTTGCTGGTTAAGATCAAGATCGTGTTTTTGAAGTCCACCGTGCGTCCTTGGCTGTCGGTGATGCGCCCGTCGTCCAAAACTTGCAACAGCACGTTGAAGACGTCGGGATGCGCTTTTTCCACTTCGTCGAACAACACCACGGAGTAGGGCTTACGGCGCACTGCTTCGGTCAGCTGTCCGCCCTCATCGTAGCCTACGTAGCCCGGAGGCGCACCGATCAGACGAGATACCGAATACTTTTCCATATACTCACTCATATCGATACGGATCAAGTTGTGTTCGTCATCAAAAAGGGTGGCAGC
>JAGAAA010000004.1 GCA_017615495.1 Clostridia bacterium | reverse complement strand
ACGTCCTCGATGGTGGTGGTATCCTCGCCGATGGTGGCGGACAAGGTCTCCAGCCCCACGGGGCCGCCGTTGTGCTTTTTGATGATGGTCAAAAGGATCTCTCTGTCGACGTGGTCCAAACCGAGGTCGTCGATCTCTAAGAGATCGAGGCTGCGCTTTGCCGTGGCGACGGTGATGGTTTTTTCGTTTTCAAATTCCGAAAAATCCCTCACGCGCTTCAACAAACGGTTGGCGATACGCGGGGTGCCGCGAGAGCGACGCGCGATCTCTACCGCGGCGTCCTTTTCGATGCCGATCTCCAAAAGCTTGGCGCTTCTGGTGACGATGCGGGCAAGCTCTTCGGGCTTGTACATCTCCAACCTGCAGATCACGCCAAAACGATCCCTCAACGGCGCGGTGAGCATACCCGCGCGGGTGGTGGCGCCAATCAACGTAAATTTTTTAAGAGGAAGACGGATGCTTTTTGCGCTGGGACCCTTGCCTACCACGAAGTCGAGGACATAGTCCTCCATTGCGGGATAAAGGATCTCCTCCACCGCGTGTGAAAGACGATGGATCTCGTCGATGAACAAAACGTCGCCGTCGTAAAGATTGGTGAGCATCGCCGCAAGATCCGCCGCTTTTTCAATGGCGGGGCCGGACGTCACCTTGATCTGTGAATTCATTTCGTTGGCGATAATGTGCGCGAGGGTGGTTTTACCGAGACCGGGCGGGCCGTAAAGCAAAACGTGGTCGAGCGCCTCGTTTCTCTTTTTGGCGGAGTGGATAAAGACGGAAAGATTCGCCTTGACCTTCTCTTGCCCGACGTATTCGTTCATCGTTTTGGGGCGCAAGGTGTTTTCGATCTCTTCGTCGTTTTCTTCCCTGTCGCCGGTCAGGAGGCGGTCCCCCATCGCGCTGGTGATAAAATTCTCGTCGTCAAACATCATTTATCCAACCTTTTTAAAACCATCATCACAAGTTCGTTTACGTTGCGTGCGTCCTTTTTTGAAGCCGCGACCAACGAATACGCCTCGGTACGACTGACGCCGAGGGAAGTCAAAAGTTCCAACGCGTCTTCGATCATTTGGTCCCCTTCGGGGGAGCCGCTTGCGCCGACGGAGAGGAATGCCGCGCCGTCGTCGCCGATGTTTTCCTTCAGTTCCACAATAATTCTTTCCGCCGTCTTTTTGCCGATGCCTTTGACCTTGGAAAGCGCCTTGCTGTCGCCCGAAATAATGGAGGTGGCAAGGGTGTTTACGTCCGCCGCGGACAAAATGCCGATCGCCATCTTAGGACCGACGCCCGAAACGGTGATCAAGCGGAGGAACATTCTCTTTTCTTCTTCGGAATAAAAGCCGTATAAGCTCATATCGTCTTCACGGACGGAAAGATAGGTGTAGACCTTTACCGTTTCGCCCGCTCTGCCAAGTTTCGCCACGGTAAAATTCGAAGCGTTGATATAATATCCGACGCCCGCCGCTTCCACAACGATGAACCCATCGCCGTAACTATCCACTTTTCCGACTATATAAGCATACATAATTACATTCCGAATAGCGACCCAAAGCGATTGGTCTGCGCGTGCGTAAGCGCAACTGCGAGCGCATCCGCCGCGTCGTCCGGCTTGGGGATCGCCTGCAAGCGAAGGGTCTGTCTGACCACTTCCTGCATTTGTTTTTTATCTGCGCCGCCCCACCCCGTGATCGCCTGCTTGATCTGGTTGGGGGTGTACTCAAAAAGTTTGTCCGTATAATCGATCGCCGTCATTAGGATAACGCCGCGCGCTTCCGCAACGGGGATACCCGTGGTTTTGTTGTTTGAGAAAAACAACTCTTCCACTGCGATCTCCTCGGGATGAAACTTTTCAAAAAGGGACAAAAGTCCCTTATGAATCATTTGAAGCCGTAGCGGCGTACGCATACCGGCGGGCGTGTTGATCACGCCGTAATCGATGGGGGTGACCCGCCCTTTATTTGACTCGACGACGCCGTACCCGACGATCGCCAGCCCGGGATCGATCCCTAAAATAATCACTTACGCACCTGTCCTTCGCCAACGACGACGTATTTCTCGCTGGTGAGTTGCTTTAAGCCGAGAGGACCGCGCGCGTGAAGCTTTTGCGTGCTGATCGCCATTTCGGCGCCGAAACCGAACTCGAAGCCATCCGTAAAACGAGTGCTTGCGTTGACGTACACCGCAGCGGAATCCACACCCGCCTTAAACGCTTCGATCGCTTCGTTGCTGGTGGAGATGATGGCATCACTGTGATGGGTACCGTATTTGTTGATGCGCTCAATGGCTTCCTTGTAGCCGCTGACCACTTTGACGGAAAGCACCAAACCTTGGTGCTCCTCGTAAAAATCCTCCTCCGTAGCAAGTTCCGCCATCGGGTAGATGCGGCAAGTTTCCGCACAGCCGAGGATCTTAACGCCCTGTTTAGCAAGCCTGTCAAGGCTCTTGGTGAGGAAAGGCGCCGCGACGGCTCTGTCCACGATAAGTTGCTCGGTAGCGTTACACACCGAAGGACGACTGACCTTTGCGTTGAAAAGCACGTTGTCCGCCATTTTGAGATCGGCGCTCTTTTCCACGTAAGTATGGCAGTTGCCGCCTGCGGAAGCAATGACGGGCACCGCCGAATTTTCAAGAACGAATTTTTTAAGCCCTTCTCCGCCGCGCGGGATGACCACGTCCACGGTATCGGATTGCTTCAAAAGCTCCGCCGTAACGGCGCGATCGGGTTCCGCCAAGAACTGCAAGACGTTTGCATCATAGCCGCCCTTGACAAGAGCGTTTTTCATCGCATTAAAGATGGCGAGGTTGGAATTGATGGCTTCCCTGCTACCGCGAAGGATGACCGCGTTGCCGCTTTTGATCGCAAGCGCCGCGGCGTCCGCCGTAACGTTGGGACGCGCTTCGTAAATGATGGCAACCACGCCGAGAGGGGCACGGACTTTGGAAATTTGAAGCCCGTTGGGAAGAGTCCATTTGTCGGTGACTTCGCCAACGGGATCGGGAAGTTCCGCCACCTGCATAATGCCGTCGATCATCTGTCTGATGCGGCTCTTATAGAGGGTAAGTCTGTCGATGAAGGTTTCTTCCTTGCCGTTTTGCGTGGCGGTAAAGATGTCGTCGTTGTTGGCAACGAGGATGTCGTCCGCTTCATCGCTGATGCCGTTCGCCATAGCGATAAGCATCGCCTTCTTCTCGGTGGCGCTAAAGGTTGCGAGGCGATAAGACGCCTCCTTCGCCAAAGCACAAACTTCCGCTGTGGTCATGGTTATTCCTCCTCTTCTTCTTCGGGTAAAATTGCGTTATGGAAGACGTTTTGCACGTCGTCGCTCTCCTCCAAACGATCGATCAAATTCAAGATCTTGGGGATGGCGGATTCTTCCGGAGTGATATAGTTCTCCGGGATCATTTCGATATCGCTGGAAAGGATCTTGAGCCCTTGCTTTTCAAGGTTTTCACGAACGGCAGTGTAGTTTTGCGGCAAGGTGTAGATCTCATAGACGTCTTCCTCGCTCTTTACGTCATCCGCGCCCGCGTCCAACGCCAAAAGCATCAGATCATCCTCGTCGAGCCCTTCGGCATCCACGACGATAAGACCCTTCTTGCTGAACATATACGAAACGCAACCGGTGTTGCCCATGTTGCCGCCGAACTTATCGAACGCGCAACGGACGTCGCCCGCCGTGCGGTTTTTGTTGTCGGTCAAAGTTTCGACGATGACCGCCACGCCGCCCGCGGCGTATCCTTCGTAAGTGATCTCCTCGTAGTTGACGGCGTTGAGTTCGCCCGACGCCTTTTTGATGGAACGGGAAATGTTGTCGTTGGGCATGTTTGCCGCCTTCGCCTTGGCGATGACGTCGCGCAAACGAGAGTTGCTGTCCGGGTTCGGTCCGCCCTGTTTGACTGCGATCGCAAGCTCTCTGCCGATTTTCGTGAAGACGTTAGCCCTTGCGGCGTCGCCTTTTGCTTTTTTGTTTTTGATGTTTGCCCATTTGCTGTGTCCGGACATATTTTGCCTCCTGCTTATTGCTTGGTTTGATTACGTTCGAGAAGATACATTGCCACGCCCGCGCTGACCGCCGCGTTTAAGGACTCCATCGCGGTCATCGGGATGGAAAGCTTCCTGCCGACGGCCTTGATCTCGTCGCTGACGCCGTGCGCCTCGTTGCCTACGACGAGAGCGTATTTGCGTTGCGGAACGTGCGAGAAAATATTCTCGCCCGCCATGTCAAGTACCATTATATCATAGTTTACTATATTTTTACTACACAAAAATGCATTATTGTTTGAAAAGCACAAGTTGATCTTGAAAATGGCGCTCATACTGGCGCGAACCGCCTTGGGCGAATACGGGTCCGCCGAGCCGAGAAGCACCGCCGTTTTGTAGCCGGCTGCCACCGCCGTACGCAAGACCGCACCCACGTTTCCGGCATCCGCAACGTGATCGAGCACGATAATTTTTTCGTCGTTTATATCGGATATATCCGTAGTTTTTGGAATTTTGACCACGGCGGCGATGCCTGCCGGCGTGACGGTATCCGAAACACGGTCGAAGAGGTCGTCCGACAAGACGACCACCTCCGAAGGAAAGCGGCTTATTATCTCAGCAAACTGGCTCTGCTTACTCTCTTTTACAAAAAGTAAACGTACAGACTTCGGCGAGGGGATATCCTTTACGAGGTTTGCCCCTTCCGCAACGTAAAGCCCGAGCTCCTTCCTGTTCTTTGCGTCCGCAAGAGAGCGAAGGAGTTTTACTTTTTCATTTGCAATGCTCGTGATCACCATAATCAAGACAAAAAATGCTTTCGTTTGACCGAAAGCATTTTAAGGTTTTACAACGCTGCTTTTGCCTGTTCGCAAAGGGCGGTGAATGCCGCCGCGTCATTGACTGCGAGATCGGCGAGGACTTTGCGGTTCAACGTGATTTGGCTCTTCTTGAGGCCGTTCATAAACCTGCTGTAGCTGAGACCGTTCATTCTGGCCGCCGCGTTGATACGCGCGATCCAAAGCTTGCGGAAATCGCCCTTCTTGTCCTTTCTGCCGACGAAGGCATACATTTGGGACTTCATCACGGCTTCGCGGGAAACTCTGTAAAGCTTGCTCTTCGCGCCGCGGTATCCTTTTGCGAGTTTGAATATCTTTCTGCGTTTCTTTACTGCATTGACTGCTCTTTTGATTCTCATACTCTTACCTCCCCGATTACTTCTGAATCATATTCCTGATGGTCTTGGCTTGCGTCTCGGAAACATAGCCGCCGGCTCTAAGACCGCGCTTTCTCTTGGTCTCTTTCTTGGTAAGGATATGGTTTTTACCCTGCTTGCTTCTCTTAATCAATCCGTTTTTATTTACGCGAAATCTCTTTCCTGCACCGCTGTGCGACTTTTGTTTTGGCATTTTGCCTACCTCCGATAGTTTATTTATTTTTTTGCAGGCGCGAGCTGCATCTTGATCGTGTTTCCTTCGATGGACGGTGCTTGCTCCATAACTGCGCCTTCGATTTTTTGGAAAAATTGTTCCATGACCTTCATGCCGAGTTCGGGACGCTTGTTTTGTCTGCCGCGCATTCTGATGACTACGCGCACCTTGTCCCCGTCGGCAATAAAGCCGTTTGCTTTTTTCGCCTTGACGTTGATGTCGCCCACGTCGATAACGATGCTGAGCTGAACCTCTTTGATCTTGACGATTTTTTGATTCTTTTTGGCTTCCTTTTCTTTCTTGATAGAATCGAAACGGAACTTATCATAGTCCATTAGCTTGCAGATAGGCGGCACGGACTGAGGAGCGATCTTTACAAGATCAAGCCCCTGCTCGTCGGCGATCCTCTGCGCGTCGTACGCGCTCATCACGCCGAGATTCTTACCCTCGAAGTCAATCAATGTGACTTGTCTGTCACGGATCTGCTCGTTGATCTGATAGTCTTTTATAACGACTTCCTCCTAAAAAAGAAATTGGGCAGTAAAACTGCCCAAAAATACCTTACAAGATATTTAAGAAACCCTTTGCAACCATACTGCTTGGGTGAGAAACAGTTCTACTTCGTGCTTTATAGTATCACAGTCAAGCCGTAGCGTCAAGCGTTTTGACCGTTATTTCAAAATTTTCTCTCTGACGTCCTTGGAGAGTTTTTCGATAAAGGCTTCCGCCGTCATCGCGCCGAGATCGCCGTCCTGACGATGTCTGACGCTGACGGTGCCCGCTTCCTTCTCTTTGTCGCCGATGATGAGCATATACGGCACCTTTTGCAGTTGCGCTTCACGGATCTTGTAGCCCACCTTCTCGCTTCTGGTATCGGATTCCGCGCGGAAACCGTACGAATTGAGTTTTTCGGTAAGAGCCAAAACGTCCTCCGCCGTTCTGTCGGTCAGGCTGATAACTTTGACTTGCACGGGAGCGATCCAAGTCGGGAAGGCGCCGGCGTACTTTTCAATGAGCATGGCAAGGGTGCGCTCGTAGCAACCGATGCTGCTGCGATGAATGATGTACGGGGTCTTTTTGACGCCGTTTTCATCCACGTAGCTCATTTCAAAACGCGCTGCGCTGGCGAAGTCGATCTGAATGGTGATGATGGTATCCTCTTTGCCGTAAACGTTCTTTGCCTGTACGTCGAGCTTGGGGCCGTAGAAAGCCGCTTCGCCCACCGCCTCGACATAGTCGAGACCGAGGTGATCGAGGATCTCTTTCATCATCTTTTCGGTCCTCTCCCATTCGGCGGGGTTGTCAATGTACTTATCGGTGTTTTTGGGGTCCCACTTGCTGAAGCGGAAGGTCACGTCGTCACGAAGACCGAGGCAATTGAGGAAATAGTAGGAAAGATCCAAGCATCTCTTGAACTCCCCTTCTATCTGCTCCGGCGTGCAAACGATGTGTCCGTCGGACAAGGTAAACTGTCTGACGCGGATCAAGCCGTGCATTTCACCCGAAGCTTCGTTACGGAACAACGTTGCAGTTTCCGCATAGCGGCACGGAAGGTCACGATAGCTCTTGATACCGTTCTTGTAGATCTGATATTGGAAGGGGCAAGTCATCGGGCGAAGCGCAAGCACTTCGTCGTCCTTTTCCTCGTCGCCGATAACGAACATCTTATCGCGGTAGTGATCCCAGTGTCCGGAGATCTTGTAAAGATCGTTCTTTGCCATCGCGGGGGTGCGGGTGATCATAAAGCCGCGGCGCTCCTCCTCGTCTTCCACAAAACGAGTGAGGATCTGCATCATCTTGGCGCCCTTGGGCATCAAGAGGGGAAGCCCCTGTCCGATGGTATCGACGGTCATAAAGAGCTCGAGGTCGCGTCCAAGCTTGTTGTGGTCGCGCTTTTTGGCTTCCTCAAGCTTGACGAGATATTCGTCTAAAGCCGCCTTTTTGTCAAACGCCACGCCGTAGATACGGGTAAGCATCTTTCTCTTAGCGTCGCCGCGCCAATAAGCGCCCGTGATGCTGGTAAGCTTGATGGCCTTCAAAACGCCGGTGCTCTTAAGGTGCGGACCGGCGCACATATCGACGAAATCGCCCTGATGATAGAAGCTGATCTCAACGTTCTTGGGGAGTTCGGAGATCATTTCCACCTTGTACGGCTCGCCGAGCTTACGCATCAAAGCGCTGGCGTTTTTGCGCGGAAGCACTTCCCGCGTGATGGGAAGGTTTGCCTTGATGATGCGCTGCATCTCCTCTTCGATCTTGGCAAGGTCGTCCATCGTGGGCGGCGTGATATACTCGATGTCGTAATAGAACCCGGTGTCGATGGCGGGACCGATGGCAAGTTTTGCGGTCGGGTAAATGCTTTTGACCGCCTGCGCGAACACGTGCGCCGCGGTGTGGTTGTAAACGTGCTGTCCCTCTTGATCCTTAAAGGTGAGGATCTGGACTTCGGAGTCCTTGTCCACAACGTACGAAAGGTCTACGAGCGTGCCGTTTACCTTTCCTGCGAGAGCGGCTCGATGAAGTCCCTCACCGATATCGGCGGCGATTTGTTCCACCGTTACGGGAGCGTCGTATTCCTTGATCGAATCTCTCAAATAAATCTTCATAGCTTCCTCCTTTGAGCATTCTATGCTTTTCCTTATAAATAAAAAGCCCTTACGCGTCTAAACGCATAAGGACGACTGTCGCCGCGGTTCCACCTTATTTGAGCGCGAGGAGCGCCCCACTTTCTATGAAACTACTTGCCGAACGGTGGTACCACAAAGGCGGCATACGCTTCGCTCTCAGCTATGCGAAACTCTCTGGAGAATGCTTGTGCTTTGTGACATGTCCGTCCCATGTCATGGTGCCGAAGGCGGGACTCGAACCCGCACGGAGTCGCCTCCGAGGGATTTTAAGTCCCTTGCGTCTACCATTCCGCCACTTCGGCTCTTTTTGGAGGCACCACCCAGACTCGGACTGGGGAATAAAGGTTTTGCAGACCTCTGCCTTACCACTTGGCTATGGTGCCATAACGCTATATAATATGCTTCGCACGCGAAGCGCTTGCATATTTTGCCTGATTGACCATCTTTTAGGCGATGGTTACCTTGGAGCGGGAGACGGTGTGCCCGATTCTCGGGGACCTGCGCTGCGCTCCGGTACGGCCCCGCGGCGGGTCAAATGCTTCGCATTTTATTGCTACGCAATTCGAATCCCTACCGGGGAGTGCTTTGGAGCGGGAGACGGTGTGCCCGATTCTCGGGGACCTACGCGCTGCTCCGGTGCGGCCCCTGCGGGTCTCAACTGCCACCGCAGTTGCTGCTTCGCAGTCGAATCCCTAATAAGCCATTCTTTGGAGCGGGAGACGGGATTCGGACCCGCGACATTTGCCTTGGCAAGGCAACGCTCTACCACTGAGCCACTCCCGCGCGAATGCTCTATTACTATATCAAATTACGACGGCTTTTGCAACAGTTTTTTTTAAAAAATTTTACTCTGCCGCCAAAATATAAAAGGAATGCGGTTGATTCCCTTTATACGGGATTACTTCAAGGTCGGGGAAAGCCTCTCCGAGCTTCTGTTGCAAGGCGGCTACGGTGTCGTCGTCGACGCCTTCGCCCGAATAGACGTTTAAGACGTCCTTCTCGTCCATTTTCATCTTTTTGACAAGTTCCAAGGTAACGGCGTTTAAGTCGCCGCCCTTGACGAGTATCTTCTTTTCGGAAAGCCCGATAACGTCCCCTTTGATCAAAGAAAGCCCGTCCATCTTGGTGTTGCGCACTGCGGTAGTCACCTGCGCCGTCACAACGGAACGATACGCCTCGGTCATAGTCTCAACGTTGGCGTCGATGTCCGCGGTCGGATCGAACGCGATAACTGCGGCAATGCCCTCCGCCACGTTTTTGGTATTCAATACGACGGAATGGCGGGAAGCAAGTTCCTGCGCTTTTTGCGCCGCGAGAATGATGTTTTTGTTGTTGGGAAGCACGATGACGTGGTCGGCGTTGACGCGATTGATGGCGGAAAGGATCTCGTTGACGCTGGGGTTCATCGTTTGCCCGCCCTCTACGATGATGTCGACGGTAAGATCTTTGAATATCTTTTCAATACCGCTGCCCGCGCAAATGGCGACCATGCCGATGGGCTTTTTGGTCTTTTCAAGCTCCTCTTTGATCTTGCGGTTTTGCTCAAGCATGTTTTCGATCTTCACGCGGTCCAACTCGCCAAGGTCCAAGGCGTATTGAAGAGCCCTGCCCGGTTGGTTGGTGTGAACGTGCACCTTGACGAGATTCAAGTCCCCGATGCAAATCAAACTGTTGCCGAGTTTGGAAAGCTTGTCTCTGAGCTTGTCGATATCCGCTTCGGTCGCGCGCGGATGGATGTTTTTAACGAAGAATTCGGTGCAATAAGCGTACTCGATGTCGTCAAGGTCGTGAACGTCCGCGGCAAAGATCTTATCTTCCTTTTCCACGATGGAGACTGCTTCCTCTTTGGGGGCAACTTTGGGGAATTCCTTGCCTTCTATCACCATCAAAAAACCTTCGAACACACGCATAAGCCCCATACCGCCGGCGTCTACGACGCCCGCCTTTTTGAGGACGGGGAGCATGTTGGGGGTATCCTCCAAGACGAGTTGACCTTTTTCGATCAACTTTTCAAGCATCGTCTCAAAGCAAGCGTTGTTGCCCTTGGATGCGCGAACGGAACTTTCCGCAATGACGCGCATTACGGTAAGGATGGTGCCTTCTTTGGGTTGGTTGACGGCGCCGTAAGCGACGCGCGCGCCTTCCAAAAGCGCCTTGGAAAACACCGGAGGCGTCAAAACGTCCGGAACGGAGGTGATCACGTCAGAAAGCCCTTTGTAGATCTGCGAAAGGATAACGCCGCTGTTACCTCTTGCGCCGCGCAACGACGCGGAAGTAAGCACCGTGGCAAACTTGGCGAAGTTCAAATCTCCGTCTGCGACGGATTGGAGCTCCGTCGCCGCGGTTTGCGCCGTGGCGCACATGTTCGTACCGGTATCGCCGTCGGGCACGGGGAAAACGTTGTGAGCGTTGATCTCCTCTTCGTAAAGCGCCAAATTCTTAGCCGCGCCGAGGAACATATCTCGAAGCATAAAAACGTCAATAGTCTTAACCATACAACTCCTACCTCGTACCGAGGACCTTTACCTCCACGTTTTTGACGCGCATACCGGTAAAGCTTTCGACGGAATACGTTACGATGGAACGAAGGGATTCCACGACGGCGCCTTCGCGCACGCCTTCCTTCAAGATTACGAATAGCTTGATAAAGATGCGGTTATCCACCGTGGAGATCTTTATGCCGCGCGTGTTGTGTCTTCTTTGGAAAAAGGATATTACTTTATCGAAAACGTTTTTCGCAACGAGTGCGACAACACCGTAACATTCCCGAGCCGCATGCAAAGCGCAAAGCGCTACGGCTTGGTCCGAAACGAATATCTTACCGTATTTGTTTGACGTCGTTACAGCCATTTCATACCCCTCCCTTCTTTTTCTATATAATAAATTATCGGTAAATTATTTGCAACTAATTTTCAAAAGTACTCAAAATCTGTTGCAAAGAAAAAAATTTCGTGATATATTGATATGGTCGTGATTAGACAACCGTCTTTTTCACTCTAAATGAGATTCGTTACGGGAGGTAATAGATATATGTCGAGAGTTTGCAGTGTGTGCGGTAAGAGTAAGATGAGCGGTAACACCGTCAGCCACAGTAATCGCAAGGCTCCCACGCATTGGAATGCCAACATCCAAAAGATCTCCGTTGTGGACGACAACGGCACGGTATCTAGGAAGTACGTTTGCACCAGATGCTTGAGAAACGGCGCCGTGAAGAGAAAGAGCGCGAACTAATCTTTTGTTTCAAATGCAAAAGGCGTAGGTTTTACCTACGCCTTTTTCTTTTTGTTGCCGCATAAAAACTTCAACATCGCCCTGATAAACGCAGGCGGACGAAAGCATAGCATTCGCAAATGGCGCACCTCCTATTTGAAAGAATGTACAAGGAGCGCCCCGCCCTCACTCACCGACACGAACACTTTATCCTCCGTGCATTCGTTGGAAAGCCCGCGCGTGTCTTTTTTGGTCAAGGTGACGCCCTCCGCCGGGTATTTGAGCCCCGTCGCCTTTAATATATGCACGCTTTCGCCGAAAGGTACGACGGAAAGGTAATCCCCAACCGAAGCCGTCAAAAAGAAGTTGGATTCCGTGTAATAAACGTCAAAATCGTCGCCGCGGATCACCGCTTTTACGCCGAGATCAAAGGCGATCTTCAACAAATGCAGATTAAAAAGAAAATGATCGGGTCTGCCTCCCGCCGCGCCGTAGATATCAAGTTCCTTCACGCCGCGAAGCGCCGCCGTTCTGACGCCGAGCTCCCCGTCCGAAAAATCCTTCTCCACGGGGACGGTGACGGTCTCCACCCCCTCCGGGCGGTACCCGAGACTGTCAAAATCACCTACGAGAAGGTCGGGCTTAATGCCCATTTCCTTCGCGCGGAGATAGCCTGCGTCCGCCACGATCACGAAGGGTGCGGGAGCATACCTTTTGAACGGCTGCGAAAGGATCAACGCGGCTTTTTTCATCCGCCGATCACCTTGATCGCTTGCGCGGGGTCTTCCGCCTTAAAGGTGGCGCTGCCCGCTACGAGCACGGTGATGCCAAGCGAGCGGAACTTCTCCGCGTTTTGTTGCGTGACGCCGCCGTCCAGCTCCAAAAGGATATTCCTGCCGCTTTCTTTGATCTTTTTGGCAAAGAACGCGATGTTATCAGAAACGCTTTCGATATAAGACTGCCCGCCGAAGCCGGGGAAAACGCCCATCAAAACGATCATATCCACGAGGTCCATATAGTCCTCGACGAGGGAGAAATCCTTATCGGGGTTGACGACCAAGCCGCACTTGACCCCCTTCGCCTTGATCTTGAGAAGCGCGTCGCGCGCATCCTTGCTGGCTTCGGGGTGGAAGGTGACGTAATCCGCGCCGGCGTCGCAAAAGCGTTCGACGTACTTTTCCGGCTCGGTGATCATCAAGTGAACGTCGAGAGGCAATTTGGTATACGGACGGATGGCTTTGATCATAGGCATTCCAAAAGTAATGTTGGGCACGAACACGCCGTCCATCACGTCGCAGTGCACGAGGTCAGCCCCCCAACGCTCGACGTTGGCGACGGTCTCCCCCATCTTGGCAAAATCTCCCGATAAAATTGACGGTGCTACAAGAACTCTGCTCATAATAACCTCCCGAATTAATTGTTTTTGATATATTTTGCGCGAAGTTGCCCGCAGGCTCCTTCGATATCCGCGCCCATCGTGCGGCGTACGGTGACGGCTACGCCCGCCTTCTCAAGCAAGCCCGAAAAGCGGTAAGCATCCTTTCTGGACGTGCCCGTAAGCCCACGCTCTTTGACGTAATTCAGCACGATCAAGTTGACGATGCAAGGAAAGCCCTTTACCCGCGAGATCAACGCGGCGGCGTCCTCCCCGCGGTCGTTTACCCCTTTGATAAGAGAGTACTCAAACACCACGCGGCGTTTGGTGCGGTCAAAGTAACGCCTTGCGGCGTCGATCACCTTTTCCACCCCGTACTTTTTATTGACCGGCATAATGGAAGAACGCACTTCATCCAGCGCGGCGTGCAACGAAAAAGTCATCGTGACGGGGATGTCCTCTTCTAAAAAGCGGTCAAACGCGTCGATCAAGCCGCAAGTGGAAAGTGAAATATTGCGGTAACTGACGTTGAGCCCCTTTTCCGCATTGACCAAACGAAGGAACTTTACGACGTTGTCGTAATTGTCAAGCGGCTCCCCGCTCCCCATCAAAACGACGTTTGTGATCTTGCGGTCGGGAAGGTCGCCCCCGTCAAAACGGTTGGCGGCAATGACTTCGCCCAAGATCTCCCCCGCGGTCAAGTTGCGCTTTAAGCCTTCCAAGCCCGAAGCGCAAAAGGCGCAATTCATTCGGCAGCCTACTTGCGTGGAAATGCAAAGAGTGTTGCCGTACTTGTAGCGCATCAGCACCCCTTCCACGATGTTGCCGTCGTTTAGCGAAAAGAGAAATTTTACCGTGCCGTCGAGTTTTGAAACGTAGTTTTCGAGGATGCGCACCCCTACCGCGGCGTACCCCACGGCGACCAAACGATCCTTGAGCGCCATGCTAACGTTCGTCATCTCGGCAAAGTCCTT
>JAGAAA010000033.1 GCA_017615495.1 Clostridia bacterium | reverse complement strand
TTTTGCTCGTCAGCAACAAGATCGACGTCTTTGGCGTGACGGAAGGCGGCATCAACATCAGCGCCAAGACGGGCGAAGGGGTGGACGTTTTGCTCGATGAGATCCTTCGCACCACCGCGCTGGATCGTCGCGCCGCGGAGACCCTCACCGAGGAACGCCACGCCGATTGCATTCGCCGCGCTCTTCGCAGTTTGGAAGAGGGTATCGCCGCGTTTAAGGCGGTGAACACCGAGTGCGTTTTGGTCGATCTGCGCGAAAGCATCGACGCTCTTTCCGAGATCTCGGGCGGAAGCGCTACGGATAGGATCATCGACGACGTTTTCAGTCGTTTCTGTGTGGGAAAATGAAATACGAAGCAATCGTTGTCGGCGCGGGACACGCCGGCGTAGAAGCAGCCCTCGCCCTTGCGAGGCTGGGACATAACACTTTGATCGTAACGCTCTCGGAGCGTTCCGTTTCGCATATGGCGTGCAACCCCAACGTGGGCGGCACGGGCAAGGGTCACCTCGTCCGTGAAGTTGACGCCCTCGGCGGGCAAATGGGGCTCAATGCGGATTCCTCTTTGTTGCAGATCAAGATGCTCAACAAAAACAAAGGGGCGGCGGTGCAAAGTTTGCGCGGGCAGACGGACAAGGAAGTCTACCATCAAAACATGCTTGCCACCCTCCGCGCGCAAAAGAATTTGACCATTCTCGAAGGAGAGTGTGAAGATATTCTCGTAGAGAAGGGCAAGATCACGGGCGTGGTGGTCAGCGGCGAGCCGATCCTTTCCGACGTAGTCGTCCTTTGCACCGGGGTTTATTTGTCTTCCCGTACCATCACGGGGGAAGAGATACACGACGCCGGTCCGTACGGCTTTGAAAACAGCAAAAACCTCTCTTCCGCGCTCCTTGCCAAGGGGCTCCCGCTCCGTCGTTTCAAAACGGGCACGCCTGCGCGCGTATATGCGGATAGTATTGATTACAGCGTGATGGAAAAAGAGGACGGCGACTACGACATCAATTGCTTTTCCTTCCTGACCGAAGGCAAATTGCTCACGCAGACGCCTTGTTACTTAACGTATACCAATGCGGAAACGCATCGCATCATTCGCGAAAATATCGACCGCGCCCCCTTATACAACGGCACCATCCACGGCGTCGGACCACGCTATTGCCCCTCTATTGAGGATAAGATCATGCGCTTTGCGGATAAGGAGCGGCATCAGGTTTTCATCGAGCCCGAAGTCAAGGACGGCGAACTGATGTACGTGCAAGGGATGAGCAGCTCGCTCCCCAAGGACGTGCAGGAAAAAATGTACCGCACCATCAAGGGGTTGGAGAACGTGCGCTTCGCGCGGTACGCTTACGCCATTGAGTACGATTGCATCGACCCTCTCGCTTTGACGCCCGCGCTTGCGGTCAAAGCCATCGACGGCTTGTTCTCCGCCGGACAGTTCAACGGCAGCAGCGGTTACGAAGAGGCGGCGGCGCAGGGATTGATGGCGGGCATCAACGCCGCGCGCAAGCTGGAAAACAAAGCCCCCGTGGTGCTTCGCCGCGACGAGGCGTACATCGGCGTTTTGATCGACGACCTGGTGACCAAAGGCACCAACGAGCCTTATCGTATGATGACCGCGCGCGCCGAATATCGCTTGTCGCTCCGTCAGGACAACGCCGACGCCCGCTTGACGCCGCTTGGCAGGGAGATCGGCTTGGTGGACGATTACCGTTGGCAAAAGTTCCTGGCGCGCAACGCCAAAAAGGACGCCATCCGCGCGGCTTTTAAGCGCTCGGTGCCCCTTGCCACGGTCAAAGAGATCTTTGAAAGCAAAGGTGAGACCGCCACTTGCGGCATGACCGTTGAGGAGATGCTCAAGAGGGCGTTCGTTACCGCAAAGGACGTGCTTCCGCTCCTCCCGGAGGAAACGCGCGACCCGGACCTTGCGGAAGAGGTCGCGGTGGAAGTCAGGTACTGCGGGTATCTTGATAAGGAAAAACGCCACGCGGCGGACGCGCTTAAGATGGAAGAAAAACTGCTCCCCGAGGACCTCGATTATTCCTTTATGGAAAACCTTCGTTTGGAAGCAAGACAAAAACTCAGTAGCGTGCGCCCGCGCACCTTGGGACAAGCGACGAGGATCAGCGGCGTCAGCCCCGCGGATATCGGCGTGCTGATAACCTATCTCGTCAGAAACAACAAATGATCCCCAATCGGAGAAAAAGATGATCAAGGAAATATTTGCCGAACACAACGTCAAAATCGATGAAAGAGAAGTGGGGCTTTTTGAAACTTACTATCAAAACCTTATTTCTTGGAATCAAAAGTTCAACTTGACGGCAATCACCGACAAAGGTGAAGTCGCAGTCAAGCACTTTTTGGACAGCGTGATCGCGCAAAGATATTTCCCTTACGGAGCGTCGGTCGTGGACGTGGGCAGCGGCGCGGGCTTTCCCGCCATCCCCTTGAAGATCGTGCGCGGCGACATTGATATCACGATGCTTGAAGCGCTCAACAAGAGAGTGAATTTTTTGCAAGATACCCTCGCGGTGCTGGACCTTCCCGGCAAGGCGTTTCACCTCCGCGCGGAGGAGGCGGCGTACGGCCCCATGCGCGAAAGCTTCGACGTGGCTACGGCGCGCGCGGTGACAAACACCAAGCAACTCGTGCAGTATCTTTTGCCCCTCGTTAAGGTGGGCGGCTCCGCCATCCTCTACAAAGGCGCGGAGATCGAGGAAGAGCTCAAAGAGGCGGAAGGCGCCGTAAAGACGCTTGGCGGCATGATCTCCCGTGTGGACCGCGTGGACTTCGCGGGACTGGGGCGTTCCATCGTCGTGATCGACAAGATCTTCACCACCCCCAAGATCTATCCGAAAAAGAAGATAAAGTAGTGCTTAAAAGTAAGAAACGGGTCGCATTCGACGATCCGTTTTTTTGTTTGTGTATGAAAAAAGGACCGCAACTTGCAGTCCTTGGTCGGAGTGAGAAGACTTGAACTTCCGGCCTCATGGTCCCACACCTCACCCCGTTTGATTTTCAATCAACCAGGGACCCCGATACGCGCGCTTAGCGCCCATGGTTCGGGAAAATAAAAAAGGACCGCCTTTTGCGATCCTCTTGGTCGGAGTGAGAAGACTTGAACTTCCGGCCTCATGGTCCCGAACCATGCGCGCTACCAACTGCGCTACACCCCGAAAGCATTTCCGTTTTTTGGCGGAGAAGGAGGGATTCGAACCCTCGCTACGCTTTAAGACGTACTACTCCCTTAGCAGGGGAGCCCCTTGAGCCTCTTGGGTACTTCTCCATGCCAAGTTCGGAAATGCTTTATAATATTATCACAGAAAGACATTCTTGTCAAAATATTTTTTGAAACAAAAAGAAAGTTCGACGTTTCTGTTTGCCAAAACCGATAAGACGCCAAAAAGACGCAATAAATTTTTGAGAGTTAGACTTTCATTCTTGACTTTTATGCGTACGCATGAGATAATTAATATATAAATCTTTATAGGACAAACGTATGGAAAAAGTTTTTGAAGCGTTAAACGAATTGATCGCCTACGCAAAGAAGAATTTGGAGCTTTCGGAAAAGAACGCGGACTACGTCCTCAACGGGCTTTTGCCCGTTTTGGGCTTGGATACCTTCGTCCCGATGGACGTTACCTGCGGTGACGAGCGTCCCGAAGCGCCTCTTTGCCGCCTTTTGGACGCCTGCGTTGAAGCGGGACTTTTTGCGGAAGAACAGCGCGGCTACGTTGCCGACCAGGTGATGGGCGCGTTGTCCCTTTTGCCGCAAGAGGTGGACGACAAATTCCACGCGTTGGTATCTTCCGAGGGTAGCAAGGTGGCTACCGAATGGTTTTACGATTACTCGGTCAAAAACGATTACGTCAAAAAATCGGTGCTGGATAAGAACCCTCGCTTTGAAAGCGAAGGGCTCGTCATCACCATCAACAAGGCAAAGCCGGAATTCCGCGACCCCAAAAAGGCGGTGGCGGGCAACAGCGTAAAGGGCGGCTACCCCAAGTGCACCATCTGCCATGAAAACGAGGGCTTTGCCGGCAGGAACAAGCGCACCCTACGCACGGTGGACGTTACCTTGGGCGGGCAAAAATGGTTTTGGCAGTTTTCGCCGTACGGATATTTTTATCAGCACGGCATCGCGGTCAATTACGAGCATATCCCGATGCACGTGGATAAGGGTACCTTTACGAGGTTGATGGATTTTGTGGACCTCTTCCCGCATTATTTCATCGGTAGCAACGCACCGTTGGAGCGCATCGGCGGCAGCGTGCTTGCGCACGATCATTATCAGGGCGGCGGCGAGATACTGCCGATGCACAAGGCAAAAGCCGCCTACGTTTTGAAGAGCAAAAAGTACCCGGACGCCCTTTTGGAAGTAACCGATTGGGCGGCAACCGTCCTGCGCATCGTTTCAAAAAACCGCAACGCCATTGAGGAGATCGGGGACGCCATCCGTCAAAAATGGGTGGACTACGAGGATAAGGCAAAGGGCATCGTGCCCTACGACGAAAAGGGCGCGCACAACGCCGTTTCTCCCACCGTGGTAAAAACCCAAAGAGGGTACGAAATGAGCGTGATCCTTCGCAGCAACGTTACGAGCGAAGAATTTCCGGACGGCGTTTTCCACGTGCATCCCGAATTCCACGTGATCAAAAAGGAGAGCATCGGGCTCATTGAGGCGCAAGGGTTGTTTATCCTGCCCGGCAGGCTGGAAAATGAACTTGGCGCATTGGAAGGTTTGATCGTCCGCGGGGAACCGTTGACGGCGGAACTCAAGGACTACGCCCTCGTGTACGACGAGGTAAAGGCGCTTTGCAAAGGGGACTTCTCCGAAGGAAACGTCCGCCTTGCCGTCAGGAAGGAACTCGGAAGCGTTTGCAACAGGATCCTTGACAACATCGCGGTATTTAAGGACAAAAAAGATACGGTCGCGTTCGCGCGTGATTTGGGGTTTGAATCGTGCTAAAAGGGACGTGCGATTTTAAGGTATCCGCATCGGGCAGAGTCAACCTGATCGGGGAACATATCGATTACTGCGGCGGCAAGGTGTTGCCCGCGGCTCTTTCCTTAAAGAACTACGTGCACGTACGCGCCAACGGCACCGATAGGGTCAACCTTCGTTGGACCGACCTGCCTGATGAAGTGACTCTTGACGTAACGCGCCTTGACGGCTATAAGAACGTAAAGCACGCCAACTATATTGCGGGCAGTTTGTACGAATGGCAAAAGGCGGGGCACCCGGTCGTGGGCGCGGATATGCTTTTTGACTGTCACGTGCCGTTTGGCAGCGGGCTTTCCTCTTCGGCGGCGATCGAGGTTTCCGCCATCGCGGCAATGTGCGCGGTGACTATGGAACCCCTTGACAAACCGCAAATTGCCCTTGCGGCGCAACGGGCGGAAATAACTTACGCCGGCGTCAATTGCGGCATTATGGATCAATACGCTTCCGCATGCGGCTTGGCGGGGCACGCCATGCTGTTGGACTGCGCCACCGTCACTTGCCGTCAGATCCCTTTGCATTTCGGCGACTATTCCCTCGTCATTGCCAATTGCAACAAACCGCACAACCTTGCGGAAAGCAAATACAACGAGCGCAGGGCGGAAACCGAAGCGGCGCTGAGCGCCTTGCAAAAGGCGGTCGACATAAAAAATCTTGCCGAACTTGGCGTGGAGCGCTTTGAATCCGTTGGCAAAAAGCTTCTTTCGGGCAAGGTATTGGACCGCGCCACGCACGTGGTTTACGAATGCGACAGGGTGGAAAAAGCCGTTGCGGCGATGGAATGCGGTGACGTGCTCCTCTTCGGAAAGCTCTTGAACGCTTCGCACGAATCGCTGAAGAACTTGTACGAAGTTACGGGGAAGGAGCTTGACACCCTGCAAGAAGCGGCGCTTTCGTCCCCCGATTGCATCGGCTCCCGTATGACGGGCGGCGGCTTCGGCGGATGCGTCGTTTCCCTCGTGAAGACGGAAAGCAAGGAAGAGTTCGCTTCCTTGCTGACGGAAGAATATACGAAAAAAATCGGCTATGCCCCCACCGTATACGATACCGAAGTATCGGACGGCATAACCGTAACGAAACTTTAAAAGGAGAGTGAACTATGAAAGTTTTGGTCACCGGCGGCGCCGGGTATATCGGCAGCCATACTTCGCTTGAACTGTTAAACGGCGGGCACGACGTCGTCATCTTGGATAATCTCAGCAACTCTTCCGCGGAGGCGGTCTCTCGCATCGAGACGCTCAGCGGCAAAAAGACGGCGTTTTATCAGGCGGACGTCAGGGATAAGGAAACCCTTCGCAAGATCTTCCAAGCGCACAAGATCGATTGGGTCATCCACTTCGCGGGCTTGAAGGCCGTGGGAGAAAGTTGCGCCAAGCCCATCGAGTACTACGACAACAACCTTTACGGCACCCTTTGCTTGCTTGAAGTGATGAAGGAAGCGGGGGTCAAAAAGTTGATCTTCTCCTCTTCCGCAACGGTGTACGGCACCCCCGAAACGTTGCCCCTTACCGAAAACAGCAAGACGGGCGGCACCACCAACCCTTACGGAACGAGCAAGTACTTCCAGGAGATCATGCTGGAGGACGTTTACAAATCCGATCCCACTTGGACCGTGGTTCTCCTGCGTTATTTCAACCCCGTAGGCGCGCACGAAAGCGGCATGATCGGCGAGGACCCCAAGGGCATCCCCAACAACCTTACCCCCTTCATTGCCAAAGTGGCGATCGGCGAGCTCCCCGAGATAGGCGTGTTCGGCAACGATTACCCCACCAAGGACGGCACCGGCGTGCGTGACTACATCCACGTCGTAGACCTCGCCAAAGGGCACGTCGCCGCAATGGACAACGTCAAAAAGAGCGGCGTATACGTCTATAACCTCGGCACGGGCAACGGCTACAGCGTGCTGGAGGTGATCGCGGCGTTTGAAAAAGCCTGCGGCAAAAAACTCCCGTATTCCTTCAAACCCCGTAGGGCGGGGGACATCGCCGAGTGCTACGCCGACGCTTCTAAGGCAAAGCGCGAACTCGGCTGGGAAGCAAAGCTCGGCATCGACGAGATGTGTGCTTCCTTGTGGAATTGGCAGAGCAAAAACCCTAATGGGTATAAAAAATAAAGAACAAAAATATAAGGGAATGCGCTTGACGCATTCCTTTTTGTTTTGGTAAAATGTAAGAAAAATAAGAAATGTAAGAAAACTTACAAGGAGGCGTATATGAAAGTATTGGAAGAAAATAGGTTCATAGTCAGCGTCAAAGTCGGGCCCAAAGGGCAGATCACCGTCCCCGTGGAAGCAAGAAAGATGTTTGACATCAAGGAAGGGGATACGCTTATGGTGATGGGCGATATCAATCGCGGCATCGCTCTTCTTAAGACCGATATGTTTTACGAAATGATGGGAGACAGGATGCCTAATGAACGCAATTGAGATCAAAAACCTTCGCAAAGAATATAAGGACGTCGTGGCGGTAAAAGACCTTTCGCTTGACATCAAGGAAGGGGAGATCTTTTCCCTCCTTGGCGTAAACGGCGCGGGCAAGACCACCACGATCAAGATGCTTTCCGGCTTGACTTGCCCCACGTCGGGGGACGCTTTCGTTTACGGCAAGTCCGTGGTGAAGGACCCTGACGGCGTCAAAGAGTTGATAGACGTTTCGATGCAGGAGACCGCCGTCGCTCGCAAATTGACCGTTGCGGAAAACATTGAGTTTTACGCCGCCTTGAACGGCATGACCAAGCAGGAAACCGAAGAAGTGAAGCAAAAGTGCTACGACGTTTTCGGGCTCCGCGAAGTTGCGGGGAAGATGGCGTCCAAACTTTCCGGCGGTTGGCAAAGAAAGGTTTCCATCGCGCTTGCCCTCGTCACGCGCCCCAAAGTTTTGTTCTTGGACGAGCCCACGCTGGGGCTGGACGTCCTCGCGCGGCGCGAACTATGGCGCACCATCGCCGAGATGAAAGGGCAGATGACCATCATTTTGACCACTCACTATATGGAGGAAGCGGAAGCGCTTTCGGATAGGATCGGCGTGATGGCGGGCGGCAAACTGCTGTTCGTAGGCACCAAGGAAGAAATGTATGCGGCGACGGGCAAGCAAAACGTCGAAGACGCCTTCATTGAGATCGTGACGGGAGGGAAAGCGTTATGAAAGCACTCGGCAGAATTTTCGCATTGATCAAACGCAACGTCAAAGAGATCCTGCGCGATCCCTTGTCCCTTGCCTTTATGCTGGCTATGCCCTTAGGGATGGAACTTTTGTTTTACTTCATTTTCCACGGGCAGTCCCCGCAATTTGAAATGAAGTATTTGGCGCCCGGCATCGTGGCTTTCGCGCAAGCGTTTTTGACCTTGTTTTCAGGGCTCCTGATCGCCCTCGACAGAGGCAGCGCCTTCCTGACAAGGTTGTACGTTTCGCGGGCAAAGTCCTCCGAATTCATTTTGGGCTACGCCTTCTCGCTTTTCCCGATAGCCTTCGCGCAGTCGGTGATCTTCTTCCTCGTGGGCGGCATCATCGATCCTTCCATCTTTTCCGTAACGATGATCGTCGCGCTGTTCCTTTCTTTGATCCCGGCAACCTTCTTTATCGGAACGGGTATTTTGCTCGGGTCGCTGTGTAACGAAAAGTCCATCGGCGGCGTCGCATCCATCGTCATCGCGGGGCAATCGATGCTCAGCTGCATGTGGTTTCCGCCGGAGAGCCTAGGCAAAGGAGTCTTGACCGTGATGCGGGTGCTCCCCTTCAAAAACGCGGCGGAATTGTTGCAAAAAGGCTTTCTCGGATACTCAGACTTCTTTCACGAGTTCTGGCAACCGCTTTTGATCCTTCTCGCGTATACGGTGGTGGTGTTTGCCTTGGCGATCCTCGTCTTTAAGAAAAAGATGCGGGAAAAATAAAATGATTTGAGAGGTCGTCTTCGGACGACCTTTTTTTTCGCTAAAACGCCTTTGTTTTCTCTTTTTCGGCAGAGGTCGCCGTCGCGGCGGATTTTTGCTCGTCGTACAATAAACGTATGATATCAAACGCAAAAATGATGGATAGGATCAAGGACAATTGCCGGAAGGTGCTGTTTGCCGTGGCGGCGGGGCAGGACCTCAGCAAATTGGAGATCAAGGAGCGCACCTCGCTCAGTATGAGCACGGTCATCTCGTCGGTGGACCGCTTGGTCAAACGTGGGCTCATCACCTTTTCGGAAGAAAGGAGCCCCCGCGGCGGGAAGATGCGTTCGGTCATCAACGCGCGCCCCAGCGCCCGAGCGTACGGGATATCTTATAAATCGGGCACGTTGACCGCCACGGCGACGGACCTTAAGGGGGAGGAGAAGGAAAGCGTTTCGCAAGAGGTGGCGGAGGGGGTGTTGCCCGTCCATAGCGTTTTGTCGCTGGCGTTTGCGCTTAGGGATCGGGCGCCCGATCCGCTGGCGATCGCGCTTTCGCTCAATTGCGAAAACAAGCAAGACGTTTTGAAGGCGCTGGAGGACCGCTTGGGCGTCAAGGCGATCTCCGCTTCAAACACCGCCGCCGTCGTTTATCTTGCTTTGTGGCGCGGCGCAGAGATCCCCGTTGCCGCTATCGGGGTGGGTAACGGCGTCAAATGCGCCGTGATAGACGGGGAAGGGTGTCGCACGATGGATTTCGGAAAGCTGTTGTCGCCCGGGCTGAGTGCGGGGGACGGACGGGTGCTTTCGGCGCTTTCCGCCTCGGTTGTGGAAGAGGTCTTGCGGGGATCGAACTATCGCGGACATTACTTTATGCAAGGCGGTCGCCCGACGGAAACGAGGGATCTTGCCGATTACTCCCGCGCTCTCGCAAAGACCATTTCCGCCCTTGTGGAGATCGCAAACGTCACTTTGTCGCCGCAAGAAACGGTTTTGTTCGGCGAGTATCTTTCGGAAGCCTTCTTCGAAAGAGTCAAAGAGGATGCGGATGCGCAAAACCTCGTTTACTACCAATTGGACAAGCGAGCTTTTGCTCTCGGATCGGCTCTTTGCGCCTTGACGAAAAGCTTTTTCAGTTGATCGCGGCAAGCGCGTAAAGCGCGGATAATTCCGACAAAATCAAAAACGCGAGTTGCCCGTCCGCTTCGCTGTGCCGGACGAGGAGGTTCAGTGATCGGTTGCCCAACATAACGCCGCGCATCAGCAGGGCGGAAACGGGGAAGGAAGAAACGTCCTTCGACGGGGAAAACTGCGTTTCTTCAATGCATAAAAGGCGCAAGACTTCTTGGGCGCTTTCCCCCACCATCGAAAGCAGTTCCTTTTGTTCGTTCGTGTTTGTTTTTCGGCGGGCAAAGTCCGCAACGACCGCAAGATCCGCTTGCATGCGAGCTATGGCGTCGCGCTTTTCTTCGGGCAAAACGGGCTTTCTTTGCGCAAGCCGTTTTGCAAAGGCTTCTCGGTACGCTTTGGACAATTCTTCCATATAACCGAAGGTGGACTCGGTCTTTGCCTGTTCCTCTTTTTCCTCCATATTTCCTCCCATTTTTCGCCCCGGATTTTACTGCCGGGCGGCGTAACTATAGTTTATAAAATATGCATATTGATTAATTGACAAAAAAATGCTACAATTACTGTATGAAGTCGACGCTCATTCGCCTTTTTAAAAACTGCGGCGCGGCGCTGCTCCTCTTGACGGCGTTTTTCTTTTGCGCGTGGTTTTGGATGGGGGGCGAGGCGCAGGCGGAGACGTATTCCGTGGGCAACAACATTTATACCGTAACGTTGGATTACGGCGAAGCGCCGCGGGAAGACCTTATTTTCACACACCAAGAATCGGGCAAACATTTTAAGATCGTTTCTTATTACGCCGAAGGGGCAAACGGCGCCCTCTTTTCTCTCGTGGATGGGGGCGTTGTGACGGCGTCTCCCGGCACGTACCGTTTGCGCGCCGATTTAAACGTTACCTTGTGCGACGAAAACGGAAACGCGCTTACGGGGGATTCCTTTGACGGGTTGATCCGCGTGGACGTAAGAAAAAAGATCTTGCCCGTCAGGGTCGCCGCCGCATCCCTTACCAAAACGTACGGCAACACGGCAAACGGCGAGTTAACGTGGGATTTTAAGGAGGAAGCCGACCGCGATTATACCCTCGCCATCGTGTTTTCTTCCGCCGGTTTCGCGTCAAACGCGCATGCGGGAGCTTACCCGCTTTCCGCCCCGACGGTCACCAAGGGGAGCGCGGACGTTTCAGCCCTTTACGACGTTAGGATCTTCCCCGAAGAGGGGGAGGGAAGCGTGCTGTTTGAGGTGACGCCGAAGCCGGTGACGGTCACGCTCTCGGAGGAAGCCACCGTCCCGTTTAATCACTACAAAATGCAGGACGGCGAAAGCGTCGTTTCCGCCCTTGTTTCGGGCGTGAATGGGGAAAATTTGACGGCGTATTACCATTTGAAGACCCCCGTTGCCGGCGTGCTGACGGTGGGCGAAAAGTACGAGGTGGAAGCCTGTCGT
The DNA here is from genome assembly GCA_017615495.1 of Clostridia bacterium. GTDB lineage: Bacteria > Bacillota > Clostridia > Christensenellales > CAG-1252 > CAG-1252. Next base: position 17,342 of record JAGAAA010000033.1, on the reverse strand, counting down.
TACGAAGTTGCGTCCTCGTCGACGACCACGTCGTACGCGCTGTCGGACGCGTCGGACTACGCGCTGACCTTCGTTTACGAAAAGAACAAGGTGCTCGCGGGGAAGGGCAGCTTGACGGTTTACCAAAACGCCGATCTGATCCCTGCGCGGCAGGACGATCCCTCTTATTTTTATCACTCTTTCGCGTACGATTATCTTGACCCCATCGTCGAGTATTACCGTGGGGAAATTTGGGTGCGCCTGCCCTATTACGGCAGTGAAGTTCTTTTGTGCGGCGAGATCGAGGCGCCAGCCGGGCCCGTGGTTGCGGGGCAGTATCCGTTGACGTTGGTCTCCTTCGATTCCGACGATCTTACCGCCGTCGATTTTGACGGGGAGATCCTTTTGACCGTCGCCAAACGCGTCCTCACCTACGACGGGATGGACCTGGCGGAAGTGATGAAGGGGGATACCTTCGTCAAGCGGGTGAGCATCCCCTTCGGCGGTGCCGAGTACGAATTCGATTTGATCGCCGACCTTTCGGGCAGAACGGTGGGGGATGAACTTGGCTATTCCTCCTTTACGGCGGTGACGGACGACAATTTTGACCTTTCGTTCGATCAAGCCGGTGTGACCCTCGTCAAGCGCAGCAACGGCGTTGCCATCGCGTCTTTAGGGCTGACGACAGTGTCGTACGGCGACGAGTACGCCGTTGCGGCTCTTTACGAAAACTACGGCACGGCAAACGCTCGCGTGATAGACGAGCCGATCTTGTACGAGTACAAGGCGTCGAATTCCACGTTGAGGCGCGACGGCTTGCCCACGGAGATCGGTTCGTACGTCGTTTATTGCTCCATTTCTTCCGATCTATATGAAGCGGTGGATATCACGGTGAATTTGACGGTGGCAAAGCGACCCGTCGCGGCGTATTATTTGATTACTTCGGCAAGAAAGACCTACGGGCAGACCTTCGATTTCGGCAGGAACGTGCAGCTTGCCGCCCTGTACGATTACGACGAAACCACGCACGCGGTGGATCGCAGCAGTTCGATCACGATCACAGACGGCATGGTCGGCGGCATGATCCTGACGTCAACGGGCGCGGGGGCTACGCAAACGGTGGGCGAGTACGATTTTGACTTTTCCGGCGCCACCGCTCAGCACTATCGCATCGCCGCGGCGATCGTTTTCGATCTTGCCACAAACGACGTGGCGGAAAAGTTCTCCGTGGTCAAAGCGGATGCGCCGCCCAAACCCGAGATCTCCGTCGAAGTGTCGGGCAGGGAACTCGTCGTCAATGCAACGGGCAACCTCAGAGGAGAGCTCTCCTTGCGCTCGGATTACGGCTCCGCAAAGGTCGCATCGGCAAGAAACGGCAAGTTGTCCTTTACGCAATTGACCTACGGCGCGGTCTATTACCTCCGCGTACGCGCCGAGGACAGCGACAATTATTTGTCAAGCAGCACTTGGACGGAAACGACCAAGGCGATCCCCTTTGCCAAACCCGACGTCGCCGTGTCCGAATTGTTTTCGGGCGGCGTAACGGTGACGGTCAGTTTGAAAAACGCGGTGGACGGCTACGTGATTCAGCATTCCGTCGGACAATCGGGCGAATGGACGGACGGCACCGAGATCAAAGGGCTTGAGCCCGACACCGATTACCAGCTTTCCTTCCGCGCCAAAAACGCGGTGACCACGGGCGCCGTGACTTCCTTCCCGGTGCATACGCTTCGCGCCCCCGTTGACAAAAAGAAGATAGGTATTGAGCTTGACCGCAACGCGGGCACGCTTTCCGTCGTTTCATCGATAGAACGGTTGGAATTCCGCCTTTTGGCGCCCACGGGCGAGCCCCTTTCGGAAGAATGGGCGCCCATCGGGGAATTTGATTCGCTGGAAAAGGACACGCGTTACTTGTTGCAGGTGAGGATCGCGGGAGGCGGCGGCGAAACCGCGTCGGAGATCACCGAGATCGCCATCGATACGCACAAAGAAAAAAAGCACTTTTCCTTTATAAGCCTTTTGACCGACGGGTTTTTGTTCGTATTGGGCATTCCGCTCCTGATCGCTGTGGTGGTCTTGTCGGTCAGTTTCGTGAAGTGGAAGAAAAAGTCGGATAAAGAAGAACTTGGAGGGCAATAAAATGACGGCAAGCTTTATGATCGGCGCGGTCAAAAAGATCGTGGGAGGGTTCACGTTGGCGCAGATGATCGCCATCGGCGTGGTGACGGCGGCAGCCGTCGTGGTCGGGCTGTTGATCGGCGCGCTGATCTTTTACCGTTCCGGGTTGCGTAAAGGGAAAAGACAAGGGCTCAAGGACGCCGTGTCCATCGCGATGAAAAAGGCGGAGGAAAAATCCGCTGCCACCATCGCCGAGTGCGAGGACCTCAAAAAACAGTTGGAAGCATTAAAAAAGGGGGAAAAGGCTCCCGAACAAACGGAGAAGAGCGGTGACTGACGCGCCCGCGTATGCGCTTGCGCGTTTTAGAAAATAATTTTTGCGAAAAGAAAAAATATTGGCAAAATAGGGCGTAAAAAACATTGACACGCCGTTTTGCGTGTGATAAACTATGCTTGCACTCTTCGATAGACGGGTGTAATTTTTTTGGAGGCGTCAAGGTTATGGCAGCAAAAAAAGAGAATCGTATGAAGATCACTCTGGCTTGCACCGAATGCAAACAGCGCAATTACAACGACTATAAGAACAAGAAGAACACTCCCGACAGGATCGAACTCATGAAGTACTGTCCGTTCTGCAAAAAGCACACCCTTCACAGAGAAAGCAAGTAACCAAGGGGGACTATATGAAAGGAGCAGCAAAAACCGCTACCAAGAAACCCAATTTCTTTCAGAGAATGGGGAAGGGGATCAAAGAGATCATTTCCGAATTGAAGAAGGTCAGCTGGCCGACGTTTGCCAAAGTTATGGCGGAGACCGGTATCGTTCTCGTCGTCGTTCTCTTCTTCCTTTTGGTCATTTTGGGATTTGACAGCCTTCTCTCCTGGCTCTTCAGTTTGTTGGTGAAATAATTATGGAAAAAATCACGGAAGTTAAGAGCGAAACCGAACCGAAGTGGTACGTCATCCACACGTATTCCACCTACGAACTCGCCGTGCGCGACAACATCCTCAAGATGGTGGAAAACACCGGCTTGCAGGATCAGATCTTTGACGTGGTCGTGCCGCAGGAGGAAGAGGTGGTGGAGACCAAGACCAAGCGCAAGACGGTCCTTCGCAAGAAGTTCCCCACGTACGTCTTTATTAAGATGATCAACAACGCGCACAACTATTATATGGTTACGCGCATTCACGGCGTCACCGGATTTGTCGGCGCAGGCGGCAAGCCTGAAGCCTTGACCCCGGAGGAAGTCAGGAGAAACCGCCTTGAAAAAGTCAATGCGGAAGATCTCGGGCTCAAGATCGACGACGTGGTCAATATTATTTCCGGTGCCTTCCAAGGGCATTCGGGCGTCGTCTCCGAGATGGATCTCGAGCACGGCATCGTGAAGGTTACCTTGCTTTTGTTCGGCAAGCCCACCCCCATCGAGCTCGAGTTCAATCAGGTGGAGAAAGACCCTCAAAATTAAACCTCATCGGTTTAATATATGGGAGAACGGCGAAATATTTCATCGCCGCTCGTTAGCACCACGTTTTGCATAGTAAGGAGGAAAAAACTATGGCAAAGAAAGTTACGGCAATCGTCAAGTTACAACTCCCCGCGGGTAAAGCCACCCCGGGACCGCCTGTCGGCTCCACCCTTGGCCCGCACGGAATCAACCTTCCGGGCTTCGTCAAGGAGTTCAACGACAAGACTGCGGATAAGATCGGTCTCGTGATCCCGGTCGTCATGACCATTTACAACGACCGTTCCTTCAGCTTCATCACCAAGACGCCGCCGGCACCCGTTCTTATCAAGAAGGCGTGCGGCATCGAAAGCGGCTCGGCGAAGCCCAACAAGGACAAGGTCGCAAAGATCACCAAGGCGCAGGTCAGAGAGATCGCGGAGCTTAAAATGCCCGACCTCAACGCGGCTTCCATCGAAGCGGCGATGAGCATGATCGCAGGTACGGCGCGCAGCATGGGCATCACGGTGGAAGACTAAGGAGGTGGCGAAAATGAAAATCAGCAAGAGATTCAAAGAGGCTTCTGCCTTAGTTGAAAAGAACAAAGTTTACGACAGCGTTGAAGCGATGGGCCTTGCGGTCAAAGCCGCAACCGCCAAGTTCGACGAGTCCGTTGAGCTCCACGTGAAGCTCGGCGTGGACAGCAAGCATGCGGATCAACAGGTCCGTGGCGTGGTAGTCCTCCCCAACGGTACCGGTAAGAGCGTCAAAGTGCTCGTTATCGCCAAGGGTGAAAAGGCTGACGAAGCTTTGGCTGCCGGCGCGGACGTCGTTGGCGCGGAAGAGATCATCGCCAAGATCCAAAAGGACAACTGGTTTGATTTCGACGTGTGTATCACCACCCCGGATATGATGGGTATGGTCGGTCGTATCGCTCGTTTGCTTGGTCCTAAGGGCCTCATGCCTAACCCCAAGAGCGGCACCGTCACGATGGACATCACCAAGGCCGTCAAGGAAGTCAAGGCCGGTAAGGTCGAGTACAGGCTCGACAAGACCAACATCATCCACGTTGCAGTGGGCAAGGTCAGTTTCGGCGCGGAGAAGCTCCACGAGAACTTCGCCACCGTTATGGACGCCATCATCAAGGCGAAGCCGAGCACCGCGAAGGGCACCTACCTTCGTTCGGTCTCCATCTCCACCACGATGGGCCCCGGCATCAAAGTCAACTACGCCAAGGCGAATGCTTAATTTATTAAGTAAAATCGCTTGACAGGCAAACGAAACTAACATAAAATATAAAACGTCTTAAGACAGCAAGTGGGTAACCGTAAACCGCAAGGGCTTGCCGAGGATGCAGTTTCAATCAAAGAATCATGCTCTCATTGTCTTTTGACGTTGAGAGCATTTTTTGTTCTCAAGATTCTTAAAAGGAGGTAGACACAGTGTCAGCAGCATTAGAAGAGAAAAAGAAGCTTGTTGAAGAACTCAAGGAGAAGATCGGCGCGGCAAAGTCCATCGTTATCGTGGATTACAAGGGCCTTTCCGTCTTTGAGGATACCGAGCTTCGTAAGACGCTCCGCGAAGCGAACGTTGAATATCGCGTTCTCAAAAACAGACTGATGCAAAAGGCTTTCAGCGAACTCGGCTACAACGATTTCGACGAAGCTTTGAACGGTCCTACCGCAGTCGCATTCGCAAACGGCGATCCCGTTGCTCCCGCAAAGATCCTTTTGGAGAAGGCGGACAGCACGAAGAAGATCACCATCAAGTGCGGCATGGTGGACGGCTCGTACATCACGACGGACGGCGTCAAGGAGCTTGCAACGCTCCCGCCCAAGGAGGTGCTCCTCGCAAAGTTGCTCGGTACCCTTTCGGCTCCGATCAGCGGTCTTGCCAGAGTGCTTAACGAGACGGTCGCAGGGCTCGCAAGAGTTCTTAACGCAATCGCGGAAAAGTAAACCAATTCATCAACTTATCAACATTATCATATTAAAAGAAAAATCAGAATTATTTGGAGGATACTAAAATGGCAGATATCGAAAAGCTTATTGAAGAAATCAAAGGTATGACCGTTCTTGAGGTCAGCAAACTTGTTAAGGCTCTTGAAGAAGAGTTCGGCGTGTCCGCTGCTGCTCCCGTGGCTGTGGCTGCTGCTCCCGCTGCTGGCGCTGCTGCTGCTCCCGCTGCGGAAGAGAAGACCGAGTTCACCGTCGTTTTGAAGGCGGCTGGCGCCAACAAGATCGCGGTCATCAAGGCTGTGCGTGAGCTCACCGGTCTTGGTCTTGCTGAGGCTAAGGGCCTCGTCGACGGCGCTCCCAAGGCTGTTAAGGAGAACGTCAGCAAGGAAGATTGCGACAAGGCTGCCGAGGCTCTCAAGGCTGCGGGTGCTGAAATCGAGATCAAGTAAGTTTGATTTCAATCAAAACCTTTTAAGAAAAAGAAAACGTCGGGGCTTTGGCTCCGGCGTTTCTTTTTATACGCGGTGTTTTATCCTTTTTTGCGAGTCATACATTTCGTGCGGACCAAACCGTCTTCAATGTTGATGGCTTCAAGCCCGCACATACTGTTCACGTTGAAGATGCAGTCGGCGGAGCATTGCACCACGGTGTCCACGTTTGAGAGGACGTCCGCTTCGGGCGCGGCTTCGTAATTGGCAAAAATCTGCGAGAGTTCGCCGCCGGCGCGCTTGATCTTGCTTTTGCAAGCACCGTTTGGTCCAATGTCAATGATGCCCGCCATACAGCGTTCGCATTCGTTATGTTCGCAATTGCTCGTTCCGCATCTGAGTCCTTTCATCTTTTTCACCTCGCTGTTATTATGAGCGCAAGCGAAAAAATTTATTCCAAATAAAAAAATGCATTGCCTAATTTCGACAATGCATTCTTTATTTATAAACTCATTTATTTCAACTCCGAAACGACTACGTTGATCTTGGTTTTTACGCCCTGATACAACTTGACCTCGACGGTTGCTCTGCCGAGCTTTTTCAAAGGCTCTTCAAGCATAATGTTCTTTTTGTCCACTTCGTAGCCTTGCTTTTTGAGTTCCTCAGCGATCTCCTTGCTGGTTACGCTACCGAAAAGCTTGCCGCTTTCGCCGCACTTGACGTAAACGGTGACGGTTGCCATATTGAGCTTTTCCGCCGCAGCTTTTGCCGCCGCAAGCTCCTTTTCCTTCCTGGCGATCTCCGCCGCTTTCTTTTGGTTGGTTTCGTTCACTGCCCCTGCGGTTGCCGCCACGGCAAGCCCCTTGGGGATCAAAAAGTTCATCGCATAGCCGTCGTTGACGTTGATGATATCGCCTTTCTTTCCTTTGTTTTTGACATCTGCGGTTAATACGACTTTCATAATAGCACCTCGTTTTCAGTTTCTATTATTGTAGCACAAACGCCAAAAGATGGCAATATAATCGCGGATTGTTGTTTGAGTAAAAGTCAGTCTTCATTTAGTCGTCTGACGTTTTTTATCTTGCCGCGACTGTCAAAGTCAAAGTCGTAAAGGGTGGCGACGAGGCCTTCCCCCTCGCGGCAAAGGGCGGCAACGGCGGTGGGGCTACTTTCAAAGAGGGGAGGCTCCACGGCGAGGATTGGTCCAAAGTAATCAAAAAGGGCGTCTGCGTCCGCCACTTCGGGGGAAAGCAAGGCGCTTGCGGCGGTTTTGTCATTTGCAAGCGCGGCTTCCAACAGCAGGCGCCCCATCTCTTCTTGCTTGAACGAATGATCGTTTGCGCATACGTACATATGAGAAGGGGCAAAGTCTTCCCCTTGCCAAAGGTAAGTTGAGGTGCGCTCTCGCGCCATCAGGTCGGCGTAGCGTCGCCGGACGGTCACCTCGTTGCCGCGGCAGGATACGCTTTCGCCAAAGTCTTCAAGCAAAAGGCGCGCCGCTCCGGTATGGAGGGCGATCATCGCCAAATATTCCCCCTCGGGGCATAGGGCGGAGACCTTGACGATTTTCTCCTTTTGCCCCTCGATCACGTCCAGCCGCGGGGAAAGGAGGGTGGTTGCCGCTTCCCATTCCGCCGTTGCCGCGCCGGTAACTCGAAGCAGGGAGCGGGGCGCGGGGCGAAGCTCAACGAGAAAGGCGTCGCCTTCGGACGCAACTTCCGTTCTTGCCCTTTTAGTGAGCCACCGCGGGAAGTGGGGCGCGGGGCGAAGCTCAACCCCTTCCGCCCAGCGGACCGCCAAAACGGAGCGCCCATCCGCCGTCACTCTTCCGTTTTTTACGGAAACTTGAGAGCAGCCGCACCCCTCTTCCGCCACGTAGCAAAGCAGGCGTTTTTCCCCTTCGTTTAAACAAAAGGCGCGGCGCACCGCAAACCCATCCGCGAAAAACTGTCCTCCGCTTACAAATATCTTCACAAACTCACCTCGCTATTGACGTTTTTATTATTTTCGTAAAAAAACCCTCGTATTAGTTGTATAATATCAATATGCTTGAGTTTCGCAAAATTGACAAAAAGGATCTGGCGGCAATGCGCCCCTACCTGGGCACGTCTTCCCGCATTTGCACCAAAGCGATTGGCGTAATGTACATGTGGTCGGGCTATTTTGGCACCGAGATCGCCTTTTACGATGGCGGTTTGCTGGTCAAGGATACCTTGTTCGGCGGGGACCTCTTTATGACGCCGCGCGGCAAAAACGCCGTGGAGGGCCTCCGCCTTTTGGAAGAATACGAGCGGCAAAAGGGCGGGGACCTCGTCTTCAATTCGGTGGACGACGAAGACTTAGCGCTTCTTTCCTCCCGCTATCCCGCCATTGAACTTAAAAGCTACCGCGATTATTCCGATTATCTTTACTTAGCCTCCGACCTTGCGGAATATAAGGGCAAAAAGTACCACGGACAAAAAAATCACAAAAACCGTTTTTTGAAGGAATACCCGGGTTACGAATTCTTGCCCTTCGGCAAGGAGGACCTCCCCGAGGTGTACGCCTTTTTGGAACAGCACAAGGCGCTTGCCCCGCGCTCCAAGGAGGAACTCATCGAATACGATTGTTGCGTCCGTTTGCTTGACGCAATGGACGAGCTTGACCTTTTGACCGCCATGATCCGCGTGGAAGGCAAGATCATCGGCATCAGCGTGGGTGAGGTGTTAAACGACACTCTTATCATCCATATTGAAAAGGCTTTCCCTTCCTACAGCGGCGTTTACCCCACCATCTGCTCCCTCTTTGCGGAGCGGTACGGCAAGGGGCTCACCTACGTCAACCGCGAGGACGACGCGGGGGACGAGGGGCTCCGCACCAGCAAGATGCAGTACAAGCCCGTTATGTTGCTTGAAAAGAGGATGGCGGTTTGCCATTTGTCAAAGCGGCTTTGCCTCCCCACGGTTTTTACGGAAAGGCTTGTGGTGGACGCCTTTGCCGGTAGCGATATGGCGGATTACGCTGCCCTCGCCACCGATGAGGGGCGCAATCGCTTTTGGGGCTACGATTACAAACTTGACCTCGGTGGGGACAAGCCGGACGCCGCCCACTTTGAAAAAGTGCTTACGGAGGACGAGGCGCGCGGCGTTTGTTACTGCCGCAAGATTATGGATAAGTCCGGCGCCTTCGTTGGCGAAGCGGTGCTCTACAACTTCCGCGTGGATGGCTCGGCGGAACTCGGGCTCCGCGTGACGGAAAAAATGACAAACAAGGGCTACGGCAGGGAAGCCTATAAGGCGGTAGCGGACGCCGCGCTGGAACTTCTGCCACGCTTGCACGCCCGTTGCTTCAAACAAAACGAGCCAAGCCGCAAAATGATCCTCGCCGCCGGCTTCAAACAAGTGCGCGAGGATGACGAAATGTATTATTTTGTTAGGGAAGAATAAAACCGCATATAAATAATTTGCCGAGCTTAATCGCTCGGCAATTTTTCTTTTCCCCCGCACAGCGGGGGATTGTCAAAACTTATAATATACAGTATTGACAAATGAACTAAAATTTACTAGCATTTTAATAAGAAACGATCAATTGTTTAATAGAGTTACATTATAAAAAATGAGGATGCTTTTATGAAAAAATATACAATAAAAAAAATAGCAATTTGCTTGTTGTTAGTCGGTTTTTGTATAACGTTTTTTTGTTCATGCAAAAAAAACGAGATTGAAGTGGGAGGAAAAGTAAAAGCAGATGTCAATTTGTCAAATATTATCGCAACCGCGTCAATAAAGGAAGATGTTTTTTTACGTAATGATCATATTAATCTTGTTGTAGGATACGGGTTTTGGAGTTCTGATATTCGTCAATTTTTAAATGATGGAAAACCTTTGGAAATGAGCATAGAATGTGAAAGATTTACCGTTTTTGACGGGGAGAATGTGTTTGACGGCGGTTATCATAAAGCCACAATGGATTATTCCGAAAGAGAATACTTTGCAGACAAAAAAGGAAAGCGTTACTATGTACCGAATCACTACGAAACATATACATTAAAACTAAACGCAACAGAAGAACAAATACAAGGGAGGATCATAATACAAGCTTTTTTTGATTATGAAGAATATAATTGGAAGCCTGAATATAGTACAAGGATATTTTATGCGGTAGATAAGGAAAAAATCGCATTTAGTGAAAAATCGGATGAAGACGCAAAGAAAAAGTTAAAGTGATGTGAAATAAAAAAGACCGCCGAGCGTTCGGCGGTCTTTTTGTTGTATCAGAATTATTTACGCGATCTGCACGTCCTTCAAAACGTAGACGTAATCACCTTCGGTGATGGAAGTGATGATCTTCTTAACGTTCTTTACGTTGATCTTGTCGTTTTTGACGGTTTGGCTCTTTTGCGTGATCTCCATCGTATAAGAAGATGCGTATTGGTTGTCGGTTTGGATGCGGAAGACGTAGGTGGGCGTGGTGTACTTCTCCTTGCCTTCGGGCAGGGTGTAATCGGTGGGGGTGAGCACGTCGATGGTCTCATCCGAGGAGCCCACTCTGCTGATTGTCATGCCGTCGGCGTTCATCGTCAAGGGGTTGACGCACTTGTAACTGAAGGAATAAGAGGAGTTGCCCACCGAAGACGCGCGCACCAAAGCATAGAGCGATTCGTTGTCAAGGCAACTTGCCGCCTTGTAGCGGAGGGACGCGGCCTCTTTGCCGTTTTCAAAACGCTTGGCGTAGAGGTACTTGCCTTCGTAAGAAACCTGCATCACCTTTTCCACCCCGCCGATCACGGTCTTTTTGTAACTGAAGGTGGGGGCGCAACTGCTGCTGTAGATCACGCGGGAAAGAATGCTGTCCCCGTTTGTCATCGTAACGTCGATGGAAAGCAGCGTGCCGCTAAAGGAAGCAAAGGTTTTTTGCCCCGCCTCTTCCGTCGCAGAGGGGAGGGTGACGTCCACGGCCTTTTTGGGCTCAAACTTCATCGTCATCTCGCCGACGAGGGTTTTTCCGTTGCCGTCCTTATGATAGACGTCGTACGAAAAATACTCGTAGCCGTCATCGCTGCAAACGTAGCCCGTGGTCAAAAGGTCGCGTTGCGAAACGTTGGAGCAAGCGGTAAAAAGCACGGGTACGGCGCAAAGAGCGAGAATCAACACAGTCAATAAAACTTTTTTCATAGACACCTCTCAAATAAATTTTAATTGTCGGTTGCGCTATTGTCAAATGTTTTATTTATAGGTTATAATACCTATATGCTACACGTAGTTAAAGCGCAAACCGCGCATCTTGCCGCGGAAGCGGTCGTTTCAATGATCCAAGAGCAAGGCAGGCACGTCGTTATCGCGCCCGATCCCTTTACCTTGGCGGTGGAAAAGACCATCTCCGCCAAACTTGGCAAAAAGAGCCTTTTTAACGTTGAAGTTATGAGTTTCGCTCGTTTGGCGAGCGTCTTTTTGGGTGAGAGCGTAAACGCGTGTTTGTCCCCCGCGGGCTCGGTCATGTTGATGGAAAAGGTGGTGCGCCGCGAGGCAAAAAACCTTATCCATTATCAAAAGGCGGCGGGGAAGCCGGGGTTTGCGGCGGAGATATACGCCGCCGTCACCTCCATCCGAAACAGCGGCGTCACCCCGCAAGCGCTTTACGAGATAGAAGGCAAACTCAAAGGCTACGTCAGGGCAAAAACCCACGATATCGCCTATTTGTACGACGCTTATCTTGCCGAATTGCAGATCAATCATACCGATAGCACCACCCGTTTGGAGGCGTTGGCTCGCTACGTGGAAAACAGCGAGGACCTCGGCGACGTTTGTTTTTACGTGGTGGATCACGTTGACTTAAACCAAAAACAACTCGAAGTGCTTTCCGCTCTGATGAAAAAATCCAAGGACGTTTTCGTCGCCGTGGCGGACGGGGCGGGCGCACAAAACGCCAGGATCTACCCCAAACTTTTGAAGAAACTCGAGTACGCGGCGGAAAATGCGGGCGTTCAAAAGGTTTACCATTCCGTTCCCACCGCGCTTTCCGGCGTCAAGAAAAAGCTCGCGGACGAACTCTTTTCCTATTCCTTCTCTTCCGGCGCGTCAAGCGCAATTTCCCTTTGGGAAGCCAAGGACGCCGTGGAGGAAGTTACTTTGCTTGCCACCGAGATCGTGCGCCTTGTCCGCAAGGAGGGGATGCGCTATTCCGACGTTGCGGTCATTACCCCGTCTTTTGAGGAGTATCTCCCGGTCGTGGAAAGAGTATTCCGCGCGTACGGCGTGCCGCTCTTTGCAGACCGCCGCGTGCCGCTTTCCGGCTCGGACGTCTTCCGTCATTTGATGCTTGCGCCGGAAATCGTCGTCAAGGGCTACGACGGCGCCCTCGTGCGTAAGTACGTTTTGCACTCTTTGTTTGAAGCTACCACGGAAGAAAAAGCGGCGTTTTTCGATTACCTCGACAAAAGCGGCGCCGACCGCGGGTTTTTCAAAAAGAAGTTCGATCTTTTCGAAGAGGACGAGCTTTATCCGTTTGCGGAAAAGCTTCGCGAGAGTTTGACGAAAGAGCTCGCCGCGTTTGAAAAGCTGCAAAAGACCGCCGCCGTCCGTGAGTACGCCGCGGCGTTTAAGGAGTTTTTGTTAACGGGCGATTTTGACGCGAGGATCGAAAAGTACGTTTCCGAAGTGCACGCAAGAGGGCTTTTGGAACAGGCGGAAGTGATCCGCCAAGTGCCCCAAGCGATGATGGAGCTCCTCGACACCCTCGTGGAACTGCGCGGGGAAGAAACGGTGGAATTCAAGGACTTCGTGCTCGCGTTGACCGCGGGCGCCGGGCAGGTAAAGATTGCCACCCTCCCCGTCAGTTTGGATTGCGTTTATTTCGCGCCCGTCGAGCAAGCGATGTACGCCCCCATCCCCGCCTTGTTCGTGCTGGGCGCGGAGGAAGGTCTCTTCCCGCTGGAAGCGGTGGGCGAGGGCATCCTCGGCATGACGGAATACCAGGCGTGGCAGAATAACAACATTATCATTGAAAACGTGGGCGTGGAGGAATTGGAGCAAAGCCGTTTCCACGTCGTGCAACTGTTGCTTCGCGGGGAAAGGACGTATCTTTCGCACGTGGAATCCAAAAACGGCTCTCCCTGCTTTTTGCAGATCAAGGAGATCTTTTCTCTTCCCGTTAAAAAGTGCGCCGACGTTTTAAAAGACTACGACGCGGACGTGTTGATCCCCACCAGGCAGGTGGCGGAGATCTTTTTCGTAGAGTATTCCCGTCGTTACCGCGAGGGACTTCTCGGCGAAAAGGAAAAAGTCGTCGCCCGCGCGGTGGCGGAAGTTTTGGGCGAGCGCTTCCCGCAAGAGTACGGCGAGGAGCGCGTCGAGTACCTGCAAAACAAGGATCTGTTTTTCAAAAAAGGTTCCACAAGCGTTTCGGAACTGGAAAGTTATTTCAAGTGCCCCTTCCTGCATTTTGTAAGATACGGCATCGGCGCGCGAGAGAAGAGGGGCGTTTCCTTCGACTTGCGTGATAGCGGTATCGTCGTGCACGAGTGTATGAAGCGTTTTGCGGAAGAACTTAAGGGCAACTTCAACGTTTCGGACGATGAAGCCAGAGCAAGGGCAAAGCGCCTTGCGGAAAAGATCTTTGACGAGCCCAAGTACGAGCCCGTCAAACGCCAGCTCGGCGACAGAGTGGTTGCGCGCGAGATCAGGCGGGCGTCCGAGATCGCCGTGACGGTAAAAAATCAGATCGTAAATTCCTCTTTCAAGCCGGCGCTGTTTGAAAAGCGCTTCCCGGAAAAGCGCGAAGCGTCCGAAAAGGCGCTTCCGCCTCTGCGCACCGTCAAGATAGGGGGCGTGCCCCTCGAAGGGCAGATCGACCGCGTGGACGTTTACAAGGAGAACGGCGCCCTTTACGCTGCCGCCATCGATTACAAAACGGGCAGCGCCAAGGTGGCTTCGGATGAATTGTACGTGGGCAAGAAGATACAGCTTCCCGCTTATCTTGCCGTCTTGCAAAATTCAGGCTACGACCCTGTCGCCGCTCTCTACTATTCTCTTTCCGATAAAAAGAAGAAGGGCGAGCAGGTGCTTTTCGGGCCAAAAATGACGGGCGAAGAGGGGGCGTCGCTCATTGACAAGTTGGACAACGGTCTTTCCGCCGAGCCTTCTCCCTATACGGGGGTCTATTACGGCAAGGATGGGCTTACGGAAAAAGAAAAGATGCTTTTGACAAAAGCCGCCTTCCAAGCGCAGGTGGACTACGCCTTAGCGGTCGCTTCGGGCGCCGTCAAGGAGATCAAGGAAGGGTACGTCCTCCCCACCGGGCTGGCCGGCGGCAGAAATTTGATCTGCTCTTATTGCGAAGCAAAAAGCGTTTGCCGTCACGCAAAGCAGACCGTTCGCGCCCAAAAACAAGTTTCTTCGGAAGATATCCACACCATTATGACGGAGAACAAGGAGCCGGAAAATGCCGACTAAAGAGCAAAACGACGCAATAAACAGCAGGAAGAGGCAGGTGATCGTCACCGCTTCCGCCGGCGCGGGCAAGACCACGACGATGGTTTCCCGCGTGATCGACCTCGTCTTAAAGGACAAGGTGGATATCTCTTCCGTTGTGATGCTCACGTTTGCCGATGCGGCGGCGGCGGAGATGAAGGCGCGCTTGGCGTCCTCTTTGATCGAGGAGATCAAAAAGGCGAAGGGCGGGGACAGAACGGTGCTTATGGACGCCCTCGATAGGTTGCCGCTTCTCCATTGCAGCACCATCGATTCCTTCTGTTATTCCCTCGTCAAAACGCATTTTGAGTTTTTGAACCTGCCGCCCACCGTATCGCTGGTGGAGGAGGAAACGGCAAAAGCTTACCGCAAAAAGGCGATGAAGCAAACGCTGGACGAGTTTGCGGGCAAGTTGCTTTACGGCGAAAACGCCGACCCGGACGAATACTATCGCTTCCTGACTTCCTTCGGAAGAGAAGAGGACGAAGCCTTGGCGGGCTACATCCAAAGCCTGTACGATTATGCCGAAATGACCGAGGACGGCGCCGCCTTCCTGCAAAACGCAAAAGCGCTTGCGTCGGGAAGCGCGGAGGATCACCCCGCGGTCAAAGCCTACGTCGCGGAGCTCGTAAATAAGGCGACTTTTGCAAAAAAACAGATCGACGAGCTGTATTTTAATCCGCCGCAAGGCGATTGGCGCATGACCCATCAATACGAGACGATCGTAAGCGTTTTGGAAGGCGTTAAGGCAAGCCGCAGTTTGCGGGAGGTGATGACCGTCGCAAGGAACGCCGGCGGGTTGCAACCCATCTTGAAAAAGGAAAAGGAAAGCTTCCCCGACGCCCTTGCCGTTTGGGAAAAGGTCGCGGAGATCTACAAAAAGTGGCGCGAAGACTTCCTGCGCTTTAAAGACGGAACGACCTATCTTTTGCAAAAAGATTACGACGAAACCGTCGCGCTGATGGTTGCGGCTTCCAGGGACGTTTTTACCGTCGTCGAACTCACGCAAAAGTTCAAAGAGTACTACGAAGCCATCAAAAAAGAGGAGCAAGCGCTTGACTTCTCCGACGTGGAGCACGCGGCGCTCACCCTTTTGACAGAAGACCCCGCCGTCGCCAAAGAAATTGGTTGCAAGCACTTGATGATGGACGAGTCGCAGGACCTCAACCGTTTGCAGGAAAGGTTGATGCGCGCCATCGCGGGGGAGGGCAACCTCTTCGTCGTGGGCGACGTCAAGCAAAGCATTTTCCGCTTCCGCCATGCAGATCCGGATCTTTTCGGCGCTCGCGTCAAGAAAGGGGCGGCGGACAAGGACGCCGAGGTGATCTCCTTTGACGCAAACTTCCGTTCATCCGACGCCGTCATCGACTTCGTCAACCTCGTATTCGGCAATTTGATGACCGAGGATTTCGGCGGCGTGGATTACCCGCAGGCAAACCGCGACGGCAAGCACGACGGCAGCGGTCGCGTCGAATGCTTCTTCTACCCCAAAAAGGAAGAAACCGAGGAGGAAACTCCCGTCTTGGGGGTCTACAGCGTAAGAGAAGCGGCGGCGGAAGCCAAACAGAAAGACAACGAATACAAGGAAGCCGAGTGGGTGCGTGACCGCATCCTCGAGCTGGTGCGTCCCGCATCGGGGCGGACGGTGCTTCGCAAAACAAAAAACAACGAGGAATTTACCCTTTCTTATAAGGATATCGCCATCCTTTCGCAGGTGGGGATGAAGCAAAACACCGTGCAGGAAAAGGTGATAGAATGCCTGCGCGAAGCGGGCATCCCCGTCAACGTGGGCGGCTTCGTGCGCGATTCGGACAACGCCGACGTTTGTTCCATCGTGGACTTCCTGCGCCTGTTGGTCAGCCCCAACGACGATTACGCGTTGCTCTCGGTGCTTCGCTCGGATATCTTCTCCTTTACGGTGGAGGAGCTTGCGGAGATCGCTTCCAAGGGCGAGGGCGACGCCTTCTATAAAAAGGCGGTGAGCGTGGCGGAAGATATGCCCAAGCTGAAAGAAGTCTTTGAGTATTTGGAGCGCTATCGCTTCTTGGCGAGCTCGCTTTCTCTTTACGAACTCGTTTCGTCGCTGGTGGAGGAGCGGCTCCGTCCCACCGTTTTGCGCCGCACTGACGGCAGAGCGGTCATGGGGCAGATCCTTTCCTTTGCGGAAACCTTAAAAGCGGGCAAAGCCACCGATTCCGTTTCGGAGTATATCGACTATTTTGACAACTATTACAAAATGGAGCTCGAAGGGGAGATCGCGGAGCGCGACGCCGTCAACGTGATGACGATGCACAAGAGCAAAGGTTTGCAATTCCCCGTCGTTTTTGTGATCGGGCTCGGGCGGGAGATCATAAACAGGGCGGAATACGGCGCCGTCGTTCGCATGGACCGTGAATTCGGCGTTTGCCGCAAGGAATCCGGCGCGGGGAAGGAACTGCTTTTCGAACTGTTTGCGCAAAAGAAAGTCAAGGAACTCAAGGAAGATTGCTTGCGCCTGCTTTACGTTGCCTTTACGCGCGCGGAAAATTATTTGTTCCTGTCCGGCAGCGTTCCCAAGGAAAAGGATTGCTTTACTGAGGAGATCGCACCCCAAACCCTCAAGGAGAAAAAGGAAAAATCGCTTTGTTGCTCGCAACTGATCCTGACCGGGCTCAACGGGCACAAAGAGTACGTTACGGATTACTCTTCCGTAACGTTTGCCGAGCCGCCCAAAGTGGGCGCCGCCGAGGACGTAGCGGACGAAGAGGCGGTCAAACGCACCGTCGGGCTTCTTCGCTCGGCGCTTTCTTATCGCTATCCGCATGAAATTGCAACCCAAACGGGTATAAAGTTTACGGTAACGGCAATAAATGCAATGAAAGACGGCTGCCCGCCCGCCACCAAGTTCTTCCCCGAAGAGGACGTCGTCAAGGGCACGGCGTACCATGCCGTTATGGAAAACCTTCCCTTCACTTTGCAAAGCGAAGAGGAA
>JAGAAA010000032.1 GCA_017615495.1 Clostridia bacterium | reverse complement strand
TTTACGGTAACGGCAATAAATGCAATGAAAGACGGCTGCCCGCCCGCCACCAAGTTCTTCCCCGAAGAGGACGTCGTCAAGGGCACGGCGTACCATGCCGTTATGGAAAACCTTCCCTTCACTTTGCAAAGCGAAGAGGAAGCGGCGTCCATGCTTAAAAAGTTCGTTTCCGACGGCCTCATCACTGAGGAAGAGGCGGCGGATATCTCCGTCAAGCGCTTGTTTGCGGGGGTCAAAAAGGTCGCTTCTCTCGTGGGGGACAGAAAAGTTTACCGCGAAAAGAGCTTCTTGTTGCATCTGCCCGCATCTGAGGCGGGCGTCGCCGACGTGGAAGACGAGGTGGAAGTGCAGGGCAAGATCGACCTTCTCGCCTTGGGAGAAGAGGACGCCGTCATCGTGGATTACAAATTGAGCGCGCACACGCGCGAAGAACTTATCGAAACCTATCGCGCGCAATTGTCGCTGTACGCCCTTGCCGTGCAAAAAGGGTTTGGCGTCAGCCGCATTCGCAAGTACATATTCGTCTTAGGGAGAAACGAAGTTATAGAACTCTGATCCCGCGGACAAAAGCGGGGTTTTTCGTGCAATCATTTTTTAGTGGAACGGTAGTTTTGTTGTGTTTGGTTTCCCATTACGCCGCGGAGCCTATCTTCGTCGCGTCGTGTCTTTTGCCCACGGTTTACTTCGTGGCGATAACGGTTTTGTTGCGTTTCGGTGCGTGCGGCAAAATGATCGCGGCAAAGCGCCGCGCCAAGCGTTTGGCGCAAAAGGGCGTCCTCGTGGGGGAAGCGCGATCCCGCTTTTATCAAAAATGCGTTAAGAAGTTGCCGCCGTCCGTCAGGGCTGCCTACGCTCTTTTTAGGGAGGGGCGGACGGAAGCGACGGAACTTGCCGCTGCCGCCCAGCGTTCCTTAAAACTTCGGGGCGAACTGTTAAAAGGCGGCATGCTCGGGGTGGGCGCCGTGGCGGTGATCTCGGTCTTTTTGACTTTTTACTTTGCCGTCCCGCTGGGCGAGTGTTTGCTCCGCGCCGCCGTGTGCGGTTTTTTCGCCGCGGTAAACGGGGTGGCGCTTCGGTTTTTCCTTTACGCGTATTTCTCTTCCGCCGAAAAAGCCGCCGAAGCCTTCGCTGCAATTGCGGATAGGTGCGTTTTGCGTGAAAAGGGAGGTGGGGCGCCGCCGCTTTCCTTCGCCATCCCGCCGCGGGAGAGGACGGAAGAACTCAAAAACCCAAAGGACGAGGAAACGCTTTTGACCTTGCGCGCCTTTCTCCGTGACCTTGACGCCAAAGAGGAAATGAAGTAAAAAAGCCGCTTTTTTTGCAAAAGGGCTTGCCGATTTTTCGAAATGGTGTTAAACTTTTTTTATCAAACGGGAGGACGATATGGATCCTGACGAAGATAATACGAATCGAGCTGTATCCTTCCGCATCCGGTAAGTTTTTCTTGCCTCTTGCGGGGATGTTCGCGGAGGCATTATGATCGACATTCTTTATAATGATTCCAATAAGAACCTGTGCGTTTGCCCTGAGGAGCAGGAACTCTCCTCGGAGTTTTTGGTCAACAAGTGGATCAACCTTGTCAACCCCGACGACAGAGAGGTCGATAAGATCGTTTCGTTGACCGGTATTTCCGAAGAGTACTTAAAAGCCGCCCTCGATGAGGAGGAACGCGCCCGTATCGATAAGGACGACAACTGCGTGATGGTCCTCATGGACGTGCCTATCATCGAGGAAGACCCCGAAAACGATTACTATACATACGGCACCATTCCTATGAGCATTATTCATAAGGATAATTACCTCGTCACGGTCTGTTTGCGTGAAAACAGCGTCGTCAACGATTTTAAGTTCGGCAGGGTAAAGAACGTGGAAACGTACAAATCCACCCGCTTGACCTTCCAACTTTTGTACGCGGTCTCCACCAAGTACCTCTATTATCTCCGTTTGATCAACAAGGCAAGCCAGCGCGTGCAATCCACCTTGGAAAAGAACATGAAGAACAACGCCATTTTGGAAATGCTCGACTTGCAAAAATCCTTGGTTTATTTCAGCACCTCCATTTCTGCCAACGACGCCGTGATCGAAAAACTGAACAAGCAAAGTTACCTCAAAAAGTACGAGGAGGATCAAGACGTCATCGACGACGCCAGCATCGAAAACAAGCAGGCGGCTGAAATGTGCTCGATCTACCGCGAAATCATGAACGGCACGATGGAGGCGTTTGGCACCATCATCAACAACAACGTCAACGACATCATGAAGTTTTTGACCGCGTTGACCCTCGTTATTTCGGTGCCCACCTTGATCGCCAGCCTGTTTGGCATGAACCTCGGCGGCATCCCCGGGCAGTATCATCCGTGGGGCTTCGCCATCGTCTGCGCCATCTCGGTTTTGCTCGCCGTTATTTCGGGCATTTTCCTCGCCAAAAAGAAGATGTTTTAAGGCAAAAAAACCGCAAAAAATCGGCTCAAAATCGGCGCTTTTCGGGGCGCCGAATTTTTTTAAAAAAATTAGCAAAAAATGCGAAAATAGTATTGACTTTTGTTTTTGAGAATGTTATTATTATAAAGCTGTCTATAAGACAAGCGCCCTTTTTGGGGGTGTAGCTCA
>JAGAAA010000031.1 GCA_017615495.1 Clostridia bacterium | reverse complement strand
TTCTCCATCTTGGATGAGATCGAGGCGGCGCTTGACGAGAGCAACACCATTTTGCTTGCAAATTATCTTAAGAAGTACAGCCGTGACACGCAGTTTATCGTGATCACGCACAAAAAGCCCGTCATGGAGCTTGCCGACGAGTTGTTCGGCGTGACGATGGAAGAGCGCGGCGTGTCCAAGGTCATTGCCGTAAAGCTCAGCGACATCGGTCGCGTGGAGGCATAATAATATGGGTATTTTCAGCAAGATCGCTTCGGGGCTTCGTCGCACCAAAGAAGCGTTTTCCAAAAAGTTTTACGAGTTGTTTAAGGGCAGGGCGCTCGACGACGATTTTTACGACGAACTCGAAATGGCTTTGATCGCCTCCGACGTGGGCGTTGAGACCGCTTCGCAAGTGGTGGAGGAACTCCGCGATCGTTGTTACCAAAACCGTATTTCCGCGCCTGAGGACGCAAAATCCGTTTTTGCGGAAATTTTGCAGGAAATGATCGATTACGACATCCCCGAATACGAGTACCCGCTTTGTATTTTGGTCGCGGGCGTAAACGGCGTTGGCAAAACCACCGCCATCGGCAAACTCGCGCATTATTTTACCTCGATGGGCAAGTCTGTCGTGCTTGCTGCCGCGGATACCTTCCGCGCTGCCGCTGCGGAGCAACTTTCCGTTTGGGCGGATAGGAGCAAAGTGAGGATCATCAAGCACGAGGAAGGGGCTGACCCCGCCGCCGTGGTCTACGACGCCATCGCTTCCTGCAAGGCAAAAAAGACCGACGTGCTCTTGATCGATACCGCCGGAAGGCTCCACAACAAAAAGAACTTGATGGAAGAACTCAAAAAGATCAACCGCGTGGTGCTGCGTGACTATCCCGAAGCGGATTACCGCAGTTACATCGTTTTGGACGCAACCACGGGGCAAAACGCCCTCTCGCAGGTGGAGATCTTCAAAGAAGCCATCGACATCGACGGCATCATTTTGACCAAGCTTGACGGTACGGCAAAAGGCGGCGTGGTCATCGCCATCTGCAACGAGATGGAAGTTCCCGTGCTGTTTGTGGGCGTTGGCGAGTCTAAGGAAGACTTGCTCCCGTTTAACGCAGAAGAGTTCGTTTCCGCAATAATTCCTTAATGGCGGCATATAACGGCGCATCTGCTTTGTTTCTGCCTTCAAAAACGCGCAGTTACGTACGACAAGTACGCGCCTGCGCGTTTTTTTGTCGAGCCGCGCATCTGCAACCCTTCTATGCCGCCATTTTTGAGTTTTTAACAAAAATCGTTTAATATGAAAAAAGGCTACTTTGTCAAGTAAAAGCACTTGACAGCAGTATTTAAATTGGTTATAATGTGTAAAGTAATAATGCTTTACAGGGGAGAGTTATGGACATTCGTGATCGCGTTAAGTTGGCTTCGCTTCTTTCGGAGTACGGCGCGCTTCTGACGGATCGTCAGCGCGATATGCTTTCCATGTACGTGGAGAGGGACTTGTCTCTTTACGAAGTTGCCGAGGAATGCGGCGTCACCCGTCAAGCGGTGTTGGACGCGGTCAGGCACGGCGCGGATTCCCTGCAAAAGTATGAGGACGCCGTCGGCAAGGTGGCGTTAAAACGGTCGCTTACGGCGGCATTGGACGCAGCGTCGGAGGACCCTGAGCTAAAGGGGAAGCTTTCCGCTGTGTATAAGGTATTGGAGGGGTAAATGGGTGCTTTCGAAGGGCTCGGAATGAGGCTCAATCACATCTTCAGCAAATTGAAGAACAAAGGCGCGCTCACGGAACTTGAGATCAAGCAAGCAATGCGGGAAGTGCGCATCGCGCTTTTGGAAGCGGATGTAAACTTCACCGTTGTCAAAAACTTTGTCGCTTCCGTTACGGAAAAGGCGGTGGGGGAAGAAGTTCTTAAGAGCTTGACGCCCACGCAACAGGTGATCAAGATCGTCAACGAGGAACTTACCGCTCTTCTTGGCGGGGAGCACGTAAAACTCGCAGTCTCCGACCGTCCGCCCACGATCATTTTGATGTGCGGCTTGCAGGGCAGTGGTAAGACCACGATGTGCGGCAAGCTTGGCATGATGCTCAAAAAGAGCGGCAAAAAGCCCGCTTTAGTGGCGTGCGACGTTTACCGTCCGGCGGCAATCCTTCAGCTTCAAAGAGTTGGTGAAAAAGCCGGCGTTCCCGTCATTGAGCAAGGGCAGATCGCTCCTTTGAAGATCGTCAAACACGCTTTGAGCGTTGCGGAGAAAAACGCCTACGACACCTTGATCGTGGATACGGCGGGCCGCTTGCACGTGGACGAAGCGCTCATGAATGAGCTCAAAGAGCTCAAAGCCTTCTTGAAGCCGGCGGAAATTCTCCTCGTGGTGGATTCTATGACCGGTCAAGACGCGGTCAACGTGGCGGAAAAGTTTAACGAACTTTTGGACATCACCGGCGTCATCCTCACCAAACTCGACGGCGATACCCGCGGCGGCGCGGCGCTTTCCATCAAGGCGGTCACCGGCAAGAGCGTGCGCTATTGCGGTACGGGTGAGAAGATGGGCGACATTGAGCCCTTCCATCCCGAGCGTATGGCGTCGAGGATCCTCGGCATGGGCGACGTTTTGACCCTCATTGAAAAGGCGCAGGAAGCCTATACGGAAGAGGAAGCGCGCGAGCTCGAGCGCAAGATGCGCGCGGCGTCCTTCACGCTCTCGGACTATCTTGACCAGCTTGACAAAATGAAAAAGATGGGCAACCTGACCTCGATGATCAAGATGATCCCCGGCCTCAGCGCAAAACTCGGCAATCAGGACCTTTCGGTAGATGAAAACAAGCTTGCTCGCACCAAGGCGATCATTCAATCCATGACGCAGGAAGAGAGGGACAACCCCGATATCATCAAGGCAAGCCGCAAAAAGCGTATCGCGGCAGGGTGCGGCTTGGAACTGCAGGACGTAAACTCCCTGTTGAAGCAATTTGAAGCTTCGCGCGAGATGATGCGTCGCATGAAAAACGGAAAGAGAGGGGGATTCCCCTTTTAATACAGCAAATACTTACGGAGGTATAAACAAATGGTAAAACTCAGACTCACTAGAATCGGCGCGAAGGGCAATCCTTGCTATCGTATCGTTGCGATCGACGGCAGAAAGGCAAGAGACGGCATGTACATCGAACAGGTCGGCTACTATGATCCCATGACCAACCCCGAGACCGTCAAGATCGACGTGGAAAAGGCCAAGAAGTGGATCGCCAACGGCGCTCAGCCCACCGATACCGTCAGAGTTCTCCTCAAGAAAGCCGGCGTCTTTGGCGAATAAGGGGAACGAACATGGAAGAACTTATTGGTTACATCGTCGAATCCCTCACGGGCAATTCGGACTTTGAAATCGCGATCAGCGAGAAGGATCGTTTGATCACGATCACGCTCTCTCCCGAAGATATCGGCAGAGTGATCGGCCGCGGAGGTAAGACGGCTAAGGCTATTCGCCTGATCGTCAAGGCTGCCGCTGCAAAGCGTAACAAGCGTTACGACGTGGAGATCAGGGAAAGAGATGAGGCTGGCGATAGCGAAAATAACTAAACCGCACGGTATCAAAGGGGAAGTTCGGGCATCTGTATTGTTGGATAGTCCCGAACTTTTTTGCCGTGTAAAATCGGCGTACTTGGAGGACGTAAAGGTAAAGATCCATGCGAGAAGCACCGGCGACGGCGCCATCGTATCCATCCAAAACGTCCTTACCCGCGACGATGCGGAATTGCTTCGCGGCAAGACCTTGTACGTGGACCGTGCTGACGCGGATCGCTTGAAAGAAAACGAGTATTTCGTGGATGACCTCGTTGGTCTGACCCTCTTTGCGGGGGAAAGGGAGATCGGCAAGATCACCGAGATCTACAAGGGCGGACGCACCGCGGACGTCATTGAGATAAACGGGGTAAAAGGGGTGATGATCCCCTTCTTAAAGCGCCTTTCGTCGGTGGTGCTGCCCGAACAAGGCAAAATGATCGTGGACGCAAAAGTTTTCGAGGAGGTGGCGGTCTATGCGGATTAAGGTTTTAACGCTTTTCCCCGAAGCGTACGACGGGCTGACCGTCGGCATTTTGGATAAGGCGATCAAGGCGGGCAAGTTCTCGCTGGAACTTTTTCAAATTCGCGACTATTCCTTAGATAAACACAAAAAGGTGGATGACGCTCCCTTCGGTGGCGGGGCGGGGATGCTTATGACTCCGCAACCCATCTACGACGCCATCACGGCGGCGGACCCCACACATCTTTGCAAGAGGATCTATCTTTCGCCCAAAGGCAAAACTCTCACGCAGGAAAAGGTGGTTTCGCTCTCTAAAGAGAGCGACTTGCTGTTTTTGTGCGGCAGTTACGAAGGGGTTGACCAGCGCGTTTTGGACCTTTGCATCGACGAGGAATTGTCGATAGGCGATTACGTTTTGACCAGCGGCGACCTGCCTTGTATGGTTACGATAAACGCCATCGCGCGCTATTTGGACGGCGTCCTCGGCAGCGAGGAAAGCACCGAGGAAGAAAGCTTTGCTTCGGGGCTTTTGGAGTACCCGCAGTACACCCGCCCGCAGGAATTTATGGGCTTGAAAGTGCCAGAAGTTTTGGTTGGCGGCAATCACGGAGAGGTGGCAAAGTGGCGGCGTGAAAAGCAGATCGAGATCACGCGGGCGCTGCGTCCCGACCTCTTACCGGAGGATAAAAAGTAATGTTGATACAGTGGTTTCCGGGCCACATGGCCAAGGCAAAACGCCAAATGGAGGAGAGCATCAAACGAGTGGATAGTCTGATCTACGTATTGGACGCCCGCGCGCCTTTTTCCTCGGTCAATCCGGAGTTTGAAAACCTGATCGCAATGAAGCCCGTGCTTTACGTGATCAACAAGTGTGACCTTGTGGAAAGGCAGGCGGTAGACGCTTGGCTTACAAGGTTCCGCGCGGCGGGAATGACCGCGCTTGCGATCTCCAGCACCATCGGGAAGGATGCTTCCAAGGTTTTGACGGCGCTCCGTGAGATCAACAAAGAAAAATTGGAAAGAAATCGGCAAAAAGGGGTCAATTACGCCCTCAAAGCGATGGTCATCGGCATGCCCAACACGGGCAAATCCACCTTGATCAACGCCCTTTGCCGCGGCAAAAAAACGGTGACGGGGGATAAGCCGGGCGTCACCAAAGGGGAACAATGGGTGCGCCTTGACGGCGGAATTTCTCTGTTGGACACCCCGGGCACTCTCTGCCACAGTATGAA
Source organism: Clostridia bacterium (assembly GCA_017615495.1). Lineage (GTDB taxonomy): Bacteria > Bacillota > Clostridia > Christensenellales > CAG-1252 > CAG-1252. Next base: position 1,563 of record JAGAAA010000031.1, on the reverse strand, counting down.
GAGCGAAACCATCGGCTTGCATCTTGCCTTTATCGGGGCGGTGCGCGACGCCGTAGTAGACACCACCGAGCTTTCGCTCGAGCTGATAAAATTCCTCGTTGAAAAGCGCCCCGGGACCCTTTTTGCGCGATACGGCGCGGAGGAAACGGGCACGCCGCTTGAAATTCTTACTGCTATAGCAGTAAAACGCGGCTTTATGCGCAAGGGAGGCGATGCGGACGAAGACAAAGCGGCGCTTGCTTTGATCGACGATTTTCGCAAGACGCGCCTCGGAAAAATCGTTTTGGAGACTCCCGAAGATGAAGGCTGAAAAGGACACTTTGGTTTTTGAAAGGGAGCTTTTGGCAAGTGGCGCAAAGCTCATCGGCGGCATGGATGAAGCGGGCAGAGGCCCCCTCGCCGGACCCGTCGTGGCGGCGGCGGTCGTCATGCCTTTGGACGACGTTATCGAGGGCGTGGACGACAGCAAAAAACTGACGGAAAAAAAGAGGGAACGCCTTTTTGACGAGATCATAAAAAAAGCCCTTGCTTATAAGATCGTCGCGGTGGATGAAAAGGTCATCGACGAGATCAACATTTTAAACGCCACCAAAAAAGCGATGACGGAATGCGTTTCGGGGCTTTCCGTTCGCCCGGACGTCGTGCTTGTGGATGCGGTCAAACTTTCGCTTGACGTGCCCACCAAAGCCATCATAAAAGGGGACGCGCTTTCTTACAGTATCGGCGCGGCTTCCATTTTGGCAAAAGTTTATCGTGACCGCTTGATGCAAGAGTACGACGCTATTTACCCGTGGTACGGATTTGCGCAAAACAAAGGGTACGGCACCAAAGACCACATCGACGCTTTAAAGTCGGTGGGACCTTCGCCCATCCATCGTCGCACCTTCATCACGCATTTTGTGGACAATGAATAGCCGCGAGATCTGGGTCAGGGGAGAAGTTGCCGCGCGGGAATACCTAAAAGCGCAGGGCTACCGAATTCTCGAAGAGAATTTTACCGGAAGGATGGGGGAGATCGACATCATCGCGGAGGACGATGGCACCATCGTTTTCGTGGAGGTAAAAGCGCGTGAAAGCACCGACTTCGGGTACCCTATCGAAGCGGTCACGCCGCAAAAGATACGCAAGATAACCTTGACCGCACAGCAGTATCTGGTGATGCGCCGCTTGGTGGGCAGGGACGTCCGCTTCGACGTTATCGAAGTGCTTCGCGGGGAGATCACGCATACGCCAAACGCTTTTTCCCTAAAGGACGCGGCAAAATATTCTAAATATTAAAAAATATTCTATTTATCCGCAAAATCGCTTGCATTCCATTTTCGGATATGATAGTATATCATAGACTTCGGGTGGTCCTCTGCGTCATGGAACGGTATGAACACTTAGTAAAATTAGGAGGAAAAGTCAATGAATACCATTATCGAAACCATCGGCAAAGAGGCGATGAAAGAGAACATTTCTTCTTTCAGCGTCGGTGACACCGTCAAGGTGCACATCAAGTTCAAAGAGATCACCCGCGGCGGTACGGATGCCAACAAGTCCAAGAACGCCCGTGCGGATAAG
>JAGAAA010000030.1 GCA_017615495.1 Clostridia bacterium | reverse complement strand
CCTCCTTAGCCCTCTTGGCAAGCTCAAACTTGCCTTTGGTGGCGCCGTTTTCGGCATCCACGCGCATCTGGAGGTTCTTCTTAGTGCTGTCGGTCAAAACTTCGCCGAGGAGCTCCGCAAACTTGGCGGCGTGCTCCGCCTCTTCCCAAGCTGCCTTCTCAAAGTAGGCGCCTATCTCCGCATAGCCCTCGCGGTACGCAACGCGCGCCATGGCAAGGTACATACCCACCTCGCTGCACTCTCCTTCAAAATTGCTCTTCAAGCCCGCCATGATCTCATCGGGGCAGCCCTTTGCCACACCCAAAACGTGCTCCGCCGCCCAGGTAAGGCTCTCCGCCTCCTGCTTGCTGAACTTGCTGCCGGGCACTTTGCAAACCGGGCAAAATTCGGGAGCGGTATCTCCTTCGTGAACGTAACCGCATACGGGACAAATCCATTTAGCCATAATAAATCTCCTTTCATTGATCTCGCGCGGAAAAACGTTCGCGCTTTTATTATTTTACAATAAAAAAGCCTCTTCCGTCAATACCGAAAGAGGCTCTCTCAAAATGCAAACTTTTTACAACGTAAAACGGGCGAAGATGGGGTAATGATCGGAGGGGTAAACGCCGTGGTATAGCTTTTTTAAAATGCCGGTTTCCTTGAGCGTGGCGCTCTTGGGCAGATAAATGAAGTCAATGCCTTCCCCCGGCTTCACGCCGAACCCGTTGAAGGTATAGCCGAACGTAACGCCCGCAAAATCCTTGCTGTCCTTTAAAAGTTCCTCAAAGGGTTCCAAGCACTTCTCCCCTTTTTCGGCGTTGAAATCGCCGGTAACGATGACGTTCTCTTCCGCCTTGCGAACTCTGTCCGCAAGCACCGCAAGCTGACGGATACGCACGTCCTCGATGCGGTAATCGGGGTGGACGTTATACACGGTAAAAACCGAGCCGTCCTTATCCTGCAAACGGGCAAAGGTGCATATGCGATAATGCCACGATTCCTCAAATTTGCTCATCACGTCGGGCGTATCGGAAAGCCAGAACGTGCCGCTATCCAAAAGCTTGAAACGCGCGGAGCTGTAGTAAATGGGGCAAGCCTCGCTGTTTGCGCTGTCGTCGCGGTAGCCGATGACCGAATCGTACCCGACAAGGTGCTTTTTGAAATAATCAAACTGCGGCTGATGCACTTCCTGCAAGCAAAGCACGTCGGGCTGCAAAGTTTCGATGTTGCGTAGCACGTACTTTGCGCGCGCGTACCAATGGCACTTGCCGAAGTCGGCGTTGTTGTTGAAATAACGGATGTTATAACTGACGACGGTCAGATCCTCGCCGGGAACGGGCGCCGCAACGCGCTTGCACGACAAAGCGTACGTCAAATGGGATAAAAACTTCATCTATGATATCTCCTTATCAAAACTTCACCTTTGCGTAAATGGGATAGTGATCGGAGGGGTAAACGCCGCCGTAGATCTTATCCACCTTGCCAACTTCAAGGACGGTCGTCTCTTCCGGCAGGAAGATGTAGTCAAGGCCCATCGGACCGTCGGGGTCCATATCGTACCCGTTGAAGGTGGCGCCGTAATCGGTCATGCCGGGGAAAGTCTTGCTGTCCTTCAAAAAGCTTTCGATGGGGGCAAGCCCTTCGTTGCCGCCCGGAAGGGTGCGGTCGGAATTGAGGTCGCCGAGGACGATCGTTTTATCCGCGTCGCTTTCCTTCGCCCTCGCAGCGATGACGGAAAGCTGCTTGATCCTTGCTTCCACACTGCCCCAATCGGGATGGGTGTTGTAAACGGCGATCGTGATGCCGGTGCTCTTGTCCTTCAATTTGACAAAGGTGGCAATACGGTGTTCGCTGCTTTCCTCGTAGGTGCTCATCACGTCGGGCGTATCGGACAGCCAGAACGTACCGCTATCCAAAAGCTCAAAACGCGCCTCATTGTAGAAGATCGGGCAGGATTCCGAGCGGCTGCCCTTCTTATCGCGGTAGCAAACCACGCTGCCGTAGCCTTCGAGGTGAGAGGTCAAAAATTCGTACTGACCGGCTTGCACTTCCTGCGCGCCGAGGATGTCGGGGGCGACGGTCTTGATGTTTTCCAAATAATACTGCGCGCGCTTCCACCAACGGTGCGTGCCCATATCCATCTTATTGAAGTTGACAAACTTCTCCTGTCTGCGGATGTTGGCGCTCATAATGACGATGGAGCCGTCTTCCGCCACGGCGGGGGCTTCCGCCTTGCCGGGGATGCCGACGTAGGAATAATACCCCATCGCGCCAAACAACCCTACCACGGCAACGATGAGGACGATCAAAACACACAAAATCGTAACGATGACTTTTTTCACGGTTGACCTCCTAAAAACGGTACTATTATACTCTTCGCGCTCGCGCGTGTCAACGAACCTTACGAGAGCAATTTTTTGGCGATCTTGAAGTTGCGCGCCTTGTTGAGTTCAAAATTCGCAAAGGTCTTAATATCCTCCGTGGAAAGGAAGAGGTCCATCATCCCTTCGTGCGATACGGTGGCAAGAATGGGGTCTTCCCCGTCAAAGACGCAAAGATCCTCGTAATACAAAGGAGATTTGCCAAGGTAAAAGGCGCCGTAATCGAAGCCCTCTTCGGGGTCCCCGCCGAGGGAGGAATCTTGCAAGGCGTCCCGTGTCTCCCTCGTCAAGGCGAAGGAGCATTCCTCGTGCAGTTCGTTGGTGTCGCCAAAGGTAACGCGGGGGTTCAAGGAAGCGTGAAAGGCTTCGTCCTCGGGGTCAAGCTCCGCAAAATCCACCGTAACGTGGTAAGAGCGGCGAATGGCGCGCTTGGCGTCCTCTTCGTTTTTGAGGGATTCGGCGATATACTTGCCGTACTTTTCGCTCGTGACTTCCCCACCGAAGAAGGAAGCAAGTTCGGGCGACGCTTTAGCGGGGTCAAAGGTACGCGCGCGCTCGATATAGGCGCGTTCACGCTCGTTTATCTTGTTTTCACGCTCGCGGAAGGCTTCCTCCAGCAAAGCGCCCGTCAAAGGACGGAGGAGGCAGTTGGTGCGAAAAGTCGCCCTATTGCCGATCTCCAGCGCAAAGCGCATGACCGTCAAGCGTTCCTCGGCGTCAAGCGTCCCCGTAAAAACCACGTTTCGTTTCATAATTTCCTCACTTTCGCACGAAAAAGGGTGCGTTTTGTCATTTCCTTACCTATTATACCGCATGCGCCCTGCGAACACAACATTTAGTTTATTTTCCCCTATTGACACGCTAGATTTTGTATGGTATAATCAGAGTATCAAGTTTTGTCAAAGGGAGGTAAATCAAATGACAAAAACCGAATTAGTGAAAGCAATCGCCGCAAAGGCAGAAATCTCGAACGCACAGGGTGCTAAAGCTCTGGACGCCTTCATCGAGGCGGTCACCGGCGCGCTCAAGGGCGGCGACAAAGTTTCCCTCGTTGGCTTCGGCACCTTCGAAGTGAAGGATGTTCCCGCGAAAGAGGGCATCAACCCCGCCACCGGCGCGAAGATCAAGATCCCCGCAAGCAAGAAGCCCGTTCTTAAGTTCGGCAAGGCTTACAAGGAAGAGATCAACGGTTAATTGCAAGTAACAACTAAATCAAAAAAGTCGGCGAGGAGCCGACTTTTTTCATTATAAATAAACCTTTTTCAGATCTTTTCCGCTTCGTCCGCAAGAGCCGAGAGCAAGTTTTCTTCCACGAGTTCGATCTTGCCGTGATCCGCAAGCGAAGCGATAACGGGGTCTATCGGAAGTTCCTCCACAACCTTCCCCGTTTCCTTGCGGAGCTTATCCGCCTTGCTTTCCCCAAAGATGCGGTGCTTCTCGCCGCAGTTCGGGCACTTGAAATAGGACATATTCTCCACGAAACCAAGGATGGGTACGTTAAGCAGTTCCGCCATTTTGACCGCCTTTTTGACGATCATCTCCACGAGGTCCTGCGGCGTGGTCACGACGATGACGCCGGCAAGCGGCAAAGACTGCATCGCGGTCAAGGGCACGTCGCCCGTGCCGGGAGGCATATCGACAAACATATAATCGACGTCCTTCCAAATCACCTGCGTCCAAAAGTTTTTGACCATTCCCGCAAGCACGGGGCCGCGCCATACGACGGGGTCGGTCTCGTTTTCCAACAAAAAGTTGATGCTCATGATCTGAGTGCCAAAAGCGCTTTGCATCGGGAGGATGCCGCTTTCATCTCCAAAAGCCGCCCCCTTCACGCCAAACGCGCGCGGGATGGACGGCCCGGTGATATCCGCGTCCATGATCGCGGCGTGATAGCCGCGGCGCTGCATTTGGACCGCCATCAAAGAGGTCACGAGGGATTTACCCACGCCGCCCCTGCCGCTGATGACGCCAATTACCTTTTTGACCTTGGAAAGCTCGTGTAGGCGCTCTTTTTCAATGCCGCCCTTTCTTTCCCCGCAGTTTTCGCTGCAATTGTCACAATTATGATCGCAAGCCATGTTTGCACCTCTAAAAAATTGCTATGGGTATTCTACCACACGCCCCCCACGCTGTCAACGCAATGCGGGACACGAAACAAAAAACAGCGTTTTCACGCTGTTCTTGTTTTTAATCCAGATCGTCCGTGCCCTTGGCGGCGTTGCTTCGGGAAGTGAGGAAGGCTTTTGCCTTTTCACTCTTCGGATGCAGGAAGACCTCCTCCGGCGTGCCCGCTTCTTCTATGACGCCGTCCGCCATATAAATGACCTTATCCGCCACGTCGCGCGCGAATTCCATTTCGTGCGTGACCACGATCATCGTGGTATCGCTGTCCTTCAGCTCGCGGATGACCTTCAAGACCTCGCCCGTAAGTTCGGGGTCGAGGGCGCTGGTCGGCTCGTCAAAACAAAGGATATCGGGGTTCATCACCAAGGCGCGAGCGATCGCCACGCGTTGCTGTTGTCCACCCGAAAGCTGGCAAGGATAGTTGTTTCTCTTGTCGATCAAGCCAACGCGACGAAGGGTCTCCTCTGCTTTGGCGCGAAGTTCCTCCGCGTCCTTATAATCTCTTTTTATTTTTTCGGCAAAGAGCTTTTTGATCTCCGCTTTTTCTTCCTCGGTGGACGCCTTTTTGAGGGCGCGATCCATCTGTTTTTCCGCCCGCTTCGCCGCGCGAAGATCGCTCTTTAACTGCAATGAAGGAGCAAGCAACAGGTTTGCCATCACCGTTTTGTGCGGGAAAAGATTGAAGTTTTGAAAGACCAAACCGAAATGCAAGCGCTTCTTGCGAAGGAGCTTATCGTTGTTTTTAAGCTTTTTCTTAGCCACCTTTTCCGCCGCGCCGTCGTACAACAGTTCCCCACTGACGGAGATGGTGCCTTCGTCCGCAAACTCCAAAAAGTTCAAGCAACGAAGAAGGGTCGTTTTGCCGCTGCCGGACGAACCGATAATGGCGATGACTTCCCCTTTCTCTAAAGAGAAATCAATGCCTTTCAAAACTTCGGTGGAGCCAAAGCTCTTTTTGATGCCTTTTACTTCCAATATCGACATACGCCCCTCCTTATACCTTGTAGTAGTCCATCTTCTTTTCGACGAAGCCGAAGAGGAGGGTCAAAAGTCCGTTGAAGACCAGATAGAAGGCGCCGGCGTAGAAAAGCGGCCACATGAGCGCCCTGAGCGAAAGGATGGTTTCGGCGGCAAAAACGATGTCGATGACCGAAATAACCCTTGCGAGCGAAGTATCCTTGACGAGGGTGATGATCTCGTTACTCATCGGCGGGATGATACGCTTGACCACCTGAGGCAAAACCACATGGAAGAAGGTTTGCCCCTTGGTCATGCCAAGCACGGCGCAAGCTTCGTACTGCCCTTTGCTGATGCTTTCGATGCCGCCGCGATAGATCTCGGAAAAATAACACGCGTAATTGATGACGAACGCAATAAGCGCCGCAACGAACCTGCCGTTTTCAATGGTGGCGAAGATCGGCGTGTCAAAGAGCATCCCCGGAACGTAAAACACCACGAAAAGTTGAAGCATCAACGGCGTACCGCGGATGATCCAAACAAAGCCGCGCGTCAAATACCTGAGCGGCTTGAATTTGGTCATCGAACCGAAGGAGATGATGAGCCCAAGCGGAATGGCAAAAACGAGTGTCAAAATAAACAACAGACACGTCGTACCAAACCCATTTAGCAATTGTAGCGTTACTTCGGAAAAGCTCATTTGTCCCTAAAAAAATCTCAGACGGGACGGACTATGCCGCCCCGCCGAAGATTGAAAACTTATTGTAATTACTTGATCAACTGACCGGCAACGCCGTACTTCTCGGCAAGAGTTTGAAGGGTGCCGTCCGCAAGAAGATCCGCGATGACCGCGTTGACCTTCTCCGCCATATCGCTGCCCTTTCTGAAGCCGATGGCGTACTCTTCGGATTCAAGTTGGATACCGGTGGCAATGGCAAGATCAGCGTAATCGCCCTGCCCGACCATGCTGTTGGCAAGCACCACGTCCACAACGGCAAAATCAGCAGTGCCGCTCTTGACCTCGGTCAAAGCGTCGACCTGTGCGCCCTTGGGGGTAACGTTGGTGGTCAATTCGTTTGCGGCAGTCTCACCTGCGCTGCCCGCCTCGGCAACAGCCCTCTTGCCCGCGCAAGCCTCTTCGTTAGCAAACAAAGCGGCGTTGGAAGCCTTGATAACTACGCATTGCGTGTTGTTCAAATAGCTTTGGGTGAAGGTGATGTTCTCCTTCCTTTTTTCCGTAACGGTAAAGCCGTTCCAAATGCAGTCGATATACTTGGAGTTAAGCTCTATTTCCTTGCTGCTCCACTTAATCACTTGGAACTTTGCCTCGATGCCGAGCTTTTCGGCAACAGCCTCGGCAAACTCGGTGTCGAAACCGATAAGATCGCCGTCATTGTTGAAGTAGTTCATCGGTTCATAAAGGGTGATACCGCAAATAAGGGTGCCCTTATCCAAAATATACTCAGCGTCGGTCTTCTTGCTCTTGCAAGCGGTAAACGCCGCCACGCAGCTCAAGACAAGAACGAGCACAAGCACGATAGCCAAAATCTTTCTTTTCATAGTCTTCTCCTTTTTATTCAAAAAAGTATTACGCCCCATTCAAGCGCGGGGTTATTATAGCACGCAAAAAATTCTTTGTAAAGCAATTTAGCGTGATAAAGTGAAAAATTTTTGAATTAGCGTCTATCTCTCGGAAAATAGGGTTTCCACCACGCCGATCAAAACTTCGGGCGGCTCTTTAAAACCGCATTCCCACCATTCTTTCAACATGCCGTAAACGCCGTTGCCCAAAAAGGAGGCCCTGTAGTTGTCCAGCGGGTTTTCATCGCGGATGTATCTTTCAAAAAGCATAGGGTAAACTCTATCGAGCTTGTTTTTGTAAAAAACGTCGAAAAACTCGCGTTCCTCATAATAATAATGGATAAAATGCACGGCGCTTTGAAAAGAAACCAGGTTCTTTTCTTGATAGTTGTGCAGTTTGCAATAGGCGTACCATTTTCGCATCAAAAGCGAGATCACAACGTCTTCTTTTGAGGCGTAATAACGATAAAAACTGGATCGTCCGACGCCCGCCGCCTTGCAAAGTTCCCGAATGGAAAAGCCGCCGAACTGTTTTACCTTCATCAGCGAACACAACGAATTCTCAAGCGAATTCATGATCACGGCCTTGTTTTGCCTGCTAACGCTCATTTGACCTGCCTCCCGTTTAATTGACAAGAAACACCTGTCACCTATATAATAGGATCAAATATAATTTTTGTCAAGACGGAGGACTTTATGGAATACGTGATCGAAACGAGATCCCTGACAAAAAGATTCCCCAACAAAACCGCCGTAAACAAAGCGGATATGCACGTTGAAAAAGGTGCTATCTACGGATTGATCGGCAAAAACGGCGCGGGGAAAACCACCGCAATGAAGATGCTCCTCGGCATCATCGCGCCTACGGAAGGAGAGATCACCCTCTTTGGCTCTAAGGACCTTGCCGCAGAGCGCCGCCGCATCGGCTCTTTGATCGAAGCGCCCGGCATCTACAAAAACTGCACGGCGTACGAGAACATGAAGCGCTTTTCTTACCTTGCCGGCGGCACGGATGAGGAGATCAATGAGCTCTTGAACTTCGTCGGTCTGGGCACCGTCGGAAGCAAAAAGGCAGGCGCGTTTTCGCTTGGTATGAAGCAAAGGCTCGGCATCGCGATAGCCCTTCTCGGTGATCCGGAACTTTTGATCTTGGACGAGCCCATCAACGGCTTGGACCCCGCGGGCATCAAGGAGATCCGTGATTTGATCCTTAAATTGAACAAGGAAAAAGGCGTCACCTTCATGATCTCCAGCCACCTGTTGGACGAGCTTGGCAAGATAGCCACCGCCTACGGCATCATCAACGACGGCAAACTCGTGGAGGAAATTTCCGCCGAGGAACTGACCTCCCGGTGCCACGACGGGCTCAAAATCGTCGTGGACGACCTCGAGAAGGCCGCCGCCCTGCTTACCGAAAAGGGTTTTTCGGATCTCAAAGTCAAAAGAACTTCCCTTCTCCTGCGCGACGGCATCGAGCGCGCCGCCGAGATCAACACGTTGCTCGTTTCAAACGGGCTGAGCGTCTCGGAGCTTTCCGTACACAGCAACGGATTCGAAGAATATTTCATCAAAAGGTTGGGACACTGATATGACAGATTTGTTGCGTCTTGAATTTCGTCGCCTGTTTCGGGCAAAATCATTTTACATTTGTTTGGTCATCGCTTTGGCAATGATCGTCATCAGCGCCGCCGCAACCAAAATGTTGCTCAACATGGCGGCTACTTCCGAAGAGTACGCCGGCGTCGCGGAGGCTGCGGCTCTGCAATTGCCCACCTCTTTTTCGATGTTAAAAAGCGTGCCGTCCTCGTCCCTGACCACCATCCTTGCCATTTTCATCTCCATCTTCGTCACCGAGGATTATTCCAGCGACATCATCAAAAACGTTTATTCCAAAGGCAATTCGCGCGATGAAGTGTTTTTCTCCAAGTGTATTTCCACCTTTGCGGCGGGTTTGATGATGATTTTGGTTTGCGCCCTGTTCTCCTTTGCGATGGGCAAAGCGCTCTTTGGCAAAGTGGGCACGATGGGCAAAAACTACGTCGGCTCCCTCTCTGCGGAACTCGTGGTCTTGCTTGCCTACGTTGCCATTTACTTTGCGGTCGCCATCTCCGTCAAAAAGACGGGGGCAAGCATTGCCGCCTCCATCATCGGGCCGCTGCTTGTCGGGCTGCTTCTCACCCTCGGAAACGCGGCGCTTAAGTCGGACAAGATCTCCCTTTCCGATTATTGGCTGGAGGGTCGCCTGACCATCCTTTCGCAAGCGGACGTCGCTTGGAAGGAAGTTTGGATAGGCTTCCTCGTTGGCGCCGTCGTCTTGGTCGCCGCCGGTGCGATCGGTTTCTTCGTCAACCGCACGAGTGAAAAATGATCTAAAGATCGGCTTAAAAAGATAAAACAAAAAGATGGCAATTGCCATCTTTTTTTAATGCATTTTCCGCAAAGGAATGAGGCGCCGCGCTTTAAGCGACGCCTCTTTTGATCACTTTGCGAGGATGCCCTTCTTACGCAGGAAGAAGATCACGCCAAACGCGGCGAGCGCCAGGAACGCCACGCAACCGATCACGATCCCCGCGATAGCGCCGCCGGAGAGCCCTTTGCCTTCCTTTTCAAAGACGACGATATAATCGGAGAAGTGTCCGGTGCTAAAGGTGACCTTGCCACCGTCGAATGCCGCTTTCATATCGGTACGATTGCCGTTTGCATCCACGTAGTAGACCTTTCCGACCATGCCCTTAGGTGCCTTTTTATCAAAGTCGAAGGAAAGCGTCGCTTGCCCGTTTTCGCCAAACGCAACGGCCTCTTCGGCAAGAGAAATGCTGATGACCATTTCCGCGCCTTTCAAGCTTTCTTTTTCCATCGCGGCGACGCCTTCGCCGGAAACCACGCTCAAACGCAAGTCAGCGCTGTTCAGGCCGGCGATCGCGTCGATCGCCGCGGCGTCAAAGACGATCGTCACGACGCCCGCTTCCGCGTTGTCCACGGTGATCTTAACGTTCTTTTCCGTCGTCTCGTCGGAAGCATCCGCTTGTGCGGTCGCAAACAATTCTTTAACGCTTACGCCCTCTTCGGAGGAGAGGTCCGCGGCGGTGAAGCCTTTTTCGTAGGTCTTGATCGCTTTGCCCTCTTCGTCCGTCGTCACGGCAGCTTTGATGAGGATCGTCGCGGTCATATCGGCGATGGCGTTGTAGTTTGCGTTGCCCGCAAAAGTTGCCGTCGCGGTCTGCGCGCCAACGTCGGTACGGCTGTTGTTACGGTAGGCGACCGTCACACCCGTGGGCAGATTGCCGCTGATCACGGCTACGTGCGCCTGTCCGTCATAGGTAGCGGTCACGTCGGCAAAGACGATGCCCGTCATATCGTAGGTCGCCTTTGCGATCGTGATGGTCGCGGTCATATCGGCAATCGCTTCATAATTGTCGCTGTCACCGGTGAAGGTAGCCGTCGCAGTGATCGCGCCAACGTCGGTCAAGGTGTTGTTTGCGTACGCAACCGTCACGCCGGCAGGCAAATTGCCCGCAATGACCGCAGTCTTTGCCGCGCCGTCGTAAACCACGTCCACGTTTGCGAAAGTAACGCCCGTCATATCGTACCTTGCCTTTGTGATGGTAAGCGTCGCGGTCATATTATCAATGGCGTTGTAGTTGTTGCTGACGGTAAACTTTGCCGTGACGGGATAAGTCCCGACGTTCGTTTGACCGTTGCCCTCGTACGAAACGCTGATCTCGTCGTTTAACGCCGCGCCGATGAGGATGGATCTTGCGCTGCCGTCGTAGGTGTAAGTTGCGTCCGCAAAGGTAACGCCGCTTACGTCAAAGGTTGCTTTGGTGATCGTGACGTAGGCCTCTTTCTTTGCCGGAGCGTTGTAGTTGGGGCTGGTGGTGGCAAAGGTAGCCGTCACTTTTACGGCGCCGTCCGAAACGTTGGTCGCCGCGCCGTCGTACGAAACGGTCACTTGCACGCCGTCCAAACCGGTCGGAAGCGTTCCGCCGATCGTCAAACCTTGCGCCGCGCCGGTATACTGCTTGGCGGCATCTTCAAAGGTCACGCCCGACATATCGTAATCCGCTTTGGTGATCTCCCAAGTAAAGGTCGCAGCCTCAAAGTGGTAGTCGTTGTGCGCGCCATCTGCGGCATAATCGCCGGCTTCCACGTCACAGCGTCCCGAGCCGACGTCCGTCAAAGTTTCCGTAGCGAAAACCACAACGTCGTTTATAAACGCGCCTCTTACGAGGAAGGTCCTCTCCACACCGTCGTAGACGAAGGAAGCGTCTTTGCGGTTTCCGGACAACGCGTTTCCGTTGATCATCATATACGCCGTAAGCGTGCGCGGGGAAATCGCCCAATCCGCCGTTGCCGTACCGGTAAAGTTCCCATTACCGGAAACGGTCAACGCGTAGTTGCCCGCATGCACTTGAACGTTGCCGCTCGTCGTATAGGTAGCGGTCAATCCGTCAATGACGACGGAGGAAACTTCTGCCGTTTGAGTGTATCCGTTGAAAACGAGCGAGGTTTCGGCAAGGGTGACCGTTGCGCCGGCGATGTTTTTCGCGTTGATCGTATAAGTGCCGTTGACCGCAGTCACGCTGTAATTGTCGTTGGCAACCACGTTTACCGTGATCGCATAGGTGCCTTTATCCGCGCCCTCCGCTTTTGTTAAAGTGTAAACGTCGTCCGCGCTGTCTCCCGCACCAAGATCCGTGGACAACGTTGCCGTCAAAGAGGCAAGCGCGTCGCCGTAGGTGGAGGACTTGTCGTCCGCCGTGACCGTGATCTCTCTTGCGTTGATCGTCCAAGTAAAGGTTACGGAGCTTTCTACGCAGTAATCCAACGCATCCCCACCGGGCAAAGTGGCGTAATTGCCCGCTTGCACCGCGTAAGAGCCGCTGTCCGCAACGGTCACCTTATCGGAATTGCCTTGGAAAAGGACAAACTCGTTTGCCTCCGCGTTGAAAGCCTTAACGGAAACCGCGATGGCTTCTCCGTCATAGGTCTTGGTATAGGTGTTTCCGCTTTGCTGATCGTTTCCGATCCACAATTCCGGAACGATCGTTTTGCGCGCAATGGACCAATCCGCCGTTGCCTCGCCGGTAAAGTTACCATTACCGGAAACGGTCAACGTATAGTCGCCCGCGTGCTTTTGAACGTTGCCGCTCGTCGTATAAGTAACGTACATTCCATCAATGACGACGGAGAGTACGCCTTTGGTTTGATCGGATCCGTTGTAAACGAATTCGCTATCGTCAAGGTTGACCGTCGCGCCGGCGATATTCTTCGCATTGATCGTATAGGTGCCCGCAACCGCCGTCACGTCGTAGTTTTGGTTGATGCCGATGACCGTGATCGCGTAAGAACCTACGTTTGTACCTTCCTCCCTTGTCAAAGTGTAAACGTCAGCCGCGTTGTCCCCCGCTACGAGGTCCTCGCTCAACGTTGCCGTCAAGGGAAGGAGAACGGCGCCGTACGTGAGAGATTTGCTATCCGCGGTGATCGTGATGGGCCTTGCGTTGATCGTATAGGTGCCGTTGACCGCCGTCACCTTGTAATTGTCGTTAGCAACTACGTTGACCGTGATCGCATAGGTGCCTTTGTTCGCGCCTGCCGCTTTCGTTAAGGTATAGACCTCATCCGCAGTGTCGCCCGTCACGAGAGCCGCAGACAACGTTGCCGTCAAAGCCGCAAGAGCGTCGCCGTAAGTGGAGGACTTGTCGTCCGCCGTAACGGTGATGGGCTTCACGGTGATTATATAAGTACCGTTGACCGCAGTTACGGTGTAATTATCGTTTGCCACTACGTTGACCGTGATCGTATAAGCGCCTTTATCCGCGCCCTCCTCCTTGGTCAAGGTGTAAACGTCATCCGCGCTGTCACCCGATACGAGATCCACAGACAAGGTCGCAGTCAAAGCAGCGAGCGCGTCACCGTAGGTGGTGAACTTATTATCCGCCGTGACGGTGATTGCCTTTGCGTTGATCGTATAAGTGCCGTTAACTGCGGTCACCTTGTAATTGTCGTTGGTAACCACGTTTACCGTGATCACGTAGGAACCTTTGTTCACCCCTGCCGCTTTGGTCAGAGTATAAACGTCATCCGCGTTGTCACCTGCTACGAGCCCCGCAGATAAAGTAGCCGTCAGGGGAGCAAGCGCGTCACCGTAGGTGGTGGACTTATCGTCCGCCGTGACGGTGATCTCTTTTGCGTTGATCGTGTAAGTGCCGTTGACCGCAGTCAGGTCGTAGTTTTGGTTGATGCCGGTGACCGTAATCACATAAGCGCCTTTGTTTGATCCCTCCGCTTTGGTCAAAGTGTAGACGGAATCCGCGCTGTCGCCCGTCACGAGGTCGGTAGACAACGTTGCCGTCAAAACCGCAAGAGCGTCGCCGTAAGTGGAGGACTTGTCGTCAGCCGTGACGGTGATCTCTTTTGCGTTGATCGTATAAGTACCGTTGACCGCCGTCACCTTGTAATTGTCGTTAGCAACTACGTTGACCGTGATCACATAGGAACCTTTGTTCACCCCTGCCGCTTTGGTCAGAGTATAAACGTCATCCGCGTTGTCACCCGTCACGAGCTCCGCAGACAAGGTTGCAGTTAGGTCAGCGAGAGCTTCGCCGTAGATGGTGGACTTATTATCCGCCATGACGGTAATTTCCTTCGCGTTGATCGTATAAGTGCCGTTGACCGCCGTCACGCTGTAATTATCGTTTGCAACCACGCCTACCGTGATCGCATAGGTGCCTTTGTTAACGCCGTCCGCTTTGGTCAAGGTGTAAACCGCATCCGCGCTGTCACCTGCTACGAGCTCCGCAGACAAGGTTGCCGTCAAGGCAGCAAGCGCGTCACCGTAGGTGGTGGACTTATCGTCCGCGGTAACGGTGATGACCTTCGCATTGATCGTGTAAGTTCCGTTGACCGGCGTTACGTCGTAGTTTTGGTTGATGCCGGTGACCGTAATTTCGTAAGAACCTACGGTTACGCCCGCCGCTTTGGTCAAGGTATAGACCGCATTCGCGCTGTCGCCCGGCGCAAGGTCGGTAGACAAGGTAGCCGTCAAAACCGCAAACTCATCGCCGTAGGTAGAGGACTTATCGTTCGCCGTGATGGTGATCGCCTTCGCACTGATCGTATAGGTACCGTTGACCGCAGTTACGGTGTAATTATCGTTTGTCACTACGTTGACGGTAATTACATAAGAGCCTTTGCCAAGCCCTGCCTCTTTGGTCAAGGTGTAAACCGTGCTTGCGTCGTCGCCCGCAATAAGATCAACGGACAGCGTAGCCGTCAAAGACGCAAGCGCGTCTCCGTAAACGGATGTCTTATCATCCGCCGTGATCGTGATTTCTTTGGGGCTGATCGTGGCGGTGGCGGTGGTCTGGTTGCCGTTTGCCGCTATCGTGTAATGCGCGCTGTATTCGCCGCTTAAGGTAAACCCGGTGATGTTGACGGTCTTATCCGCACCGACATTTGCGTCAGCAAAGGCGCCCGCCGCGGTGACGGTGACGGTTTCCTCCCCCACAAGCCCGGTGATGACCACGTTCGTTGCGTCGAGAACGACGTCCGTGGTGCCGTTGTAGGTCTTGTTGCTTGCGGTCACGCCCGATTTGATCTTTAACGCCTTGGGCGAAATGCTCGCCGTCGTTTGGCAAGGATTGAGGGAGTAATTGCCTGCGTCCTCACCGCTCAAACTAAAACCGGTGATGGTAACGATCTTGTTTTCACCGATGCCGGCATCCGCAAAAGTCCCGCTCGTGCCGTCGTTGGTAAGCGATACGTCGTCGTCGGCAATCAGACCCAAAAGAACCGCGTTTGAAACGTCGATTTGCGCAAAAACGGTGCCGTCGTAGGATTTGTCGGAAGCGGTGATGCCCGTCACGCTCACGGTTTTTGCCACGATGGTGAAATTGTACGGAAACAGATAGCTGTAGCCCGCTTTGGGACCGGCATTATAGCACATGGCGTCCGCGCCGGTCAGATAGAACGTGAGAGAATTACCGGCGCTGGTGTTTCTTGACTTTTGTCCGACGTTTTTGTTCGCCACCTTCCAAACGATGTAGTCAAGACGCACGTCGTCCCCCTCGCAGGGACCGGAAGAGCCGGTATACCAAGCAAATCCGACGTAATCTTCCGGATAGAAGATAAATTCGGTGCCGCCGGTGTAAACTCTTGTGCTGCTTGACGCGGTCAAACCGTTGGCGCCGGCGTCGAGGTGTCTCTGAGTGACAACCAGCCCGGTGACCTCCGTCTGTTGCCCTTCCGCCGCAAGGACGTAGTTGTCTGCGTAATCGCCGCCGAGAACAAAATCGGAAAGATACGCCGTCTTATTTTCGCCGGGGTACTTATTATCCAGCGTAGCGGTAAAGGTAACCGTAAGCGTTTCGCCGCTCACCAAACCGGTATAAATAATGTTGTTTCTGTTGAAATAAGTCATCGTGATGCTTGTCGTACCGTCATACGTCTTTTTGACATACGGAGATTGCGTGGAACCCTGCTGTATACCGGAAACCACGATGGCCTGCCTGAAGATCGTCGCAGTCGTTTCCTCCTGCTGCCCATCCGCCGCAAGAACGTAGTTGCCTGCGTCTTCGCCCGCAAGCGTCAACAAAGAGATCTGAACGCTCTTTGATTCGCCGGCGTTTTTGCTGTCAAACGTACCCGTTGCGGTAACGCTGAGATCGTCCGCTTGAATTTTTCCGGAAAGGACGGCGTTTGCGTACGAAAGCGTTGCGGTCGTATTGCCATTGTAGTTCTTATCTTCCGCGGCGATGCCGGAAACCGTGATCTCACGGGCGGTAATGCTTGCGGTGGTTTGCGTCTGGCTCGTGTCTTTGACAACGTAGTTGCCCGCATCCGATCCGACCAGCACAAATTCGGTAATGGGGATGATCTTGTTGCT
>JAGAAA010000029.1 GCA_017615495.1 Clostridia bacterium | reverse complement strand
CGATACCGAACACCTTGCTTTCCACCGCGGGGATCACGTACTTTTTGTCGTAAGAAGAGAGGATCTCATCCAAGGACTTCTTCAAGCGGAGGCGGGGCCCGAGGCGGTCGGACGGAACGTCCTTAAACCCGTCGGGGATCCAAATGTTTACCAAACAGGGCTTGCCGAATGCCTTGCCCATTTCCGCGGCGATCTCCAAGCTGCGCTTGCCGTGCTCCACCCAAAAGCGGCGAGTGACCTCGTCGGGGGAGGAGAGGGTCAAGCCGTCCTTGACCATCGGATGCGCGAAGAAGGTGGGGTTGAAATCCACGCCGTCAAGACCGATGGACTGAGCGAAGGTCACCCATTTTTCAAAGTGCTTGTAGGAATATTTGTCGCGGTCCACCTTGCCTTTGTCCTCGCCGAGGAAGGCGTAGCAAGCGTGCACGTTGAGCCTCTTTTTGCCGGGCATTAAGGAGAGCGCCTTTTTGATGTCGGCAAGCAGTTCGTCCGGCGTCCTGGCTCTGCCCGGGTAGTTGCCCGTCGTTTGGATGCCGCCCGAGAGGGAATCCGCGCCGTCAAACCCGATGACGTCGTCGCCCTGCCAGCAATGCACCGAAACGGGGATGCGCTTCAGGCTGTTGAGCGCGGCTTCCGTGTCCACGCCGAAGGATGCGTAAATCTCTTTTGCGCTTTGGTACCTATCCATTGATTTTAACCTCCGTTATATCGAAAGAATGTTTGATGGTTTCCCGCGCGGCATCGAGATCTTTGATCTCGCCCGTGCCGATCATTTGCGCGATCAGGTTGCCTATCGCCGTCGCTTCCACCGGCCCGACCGTAACTTTTTTACCGGTTGCGCGGGCGGTAAGCTCGTTTAAAAGGGCGTTTTGGCACCCGCCGCCGATGACGTGCAAAGCGTCGTAACGCTTGCCGGTTGCGTTTTCAAGCTCGTCAAGAGCCTTTTTATAAGCCTCCGCAAGGCTCAAAAAGATGGTGCGCGCCAGCGCGCCGACGGAAAGTTTGCCAAGCATCGCTTCGATCTCCGCGATCATGCTCTTGGGCGAAAGGAATCGGGGGTCGGAAAGGTCCAACAAGCGGCTCTCTTGATCCTTTCTCGCAAGGTCGGCAAGCTCCGAGAAGGAGTACTTGTCGCCAAGTTCCTTTTTAACTTGCTGGATCATCCACAAGCCTATGATGTTTTTTTGAAAACGGAAGGTGAAGTCCACGCTTCCCTCGTTGGAATAGTTGTACGCCATTGCGGTCTTGTCGGTGTGAGCGGCTTTTTGCGCCACGCCGAGGAGGGACCACGTCCCCGAGGAAAGATAGGGCGCGCCGTCCGAGATTGGGGCGGCCAAAACCGCGCTCGCCGTATCGTGCGTCGCGGGCAGGATCACGGTGGCGGAATAACCGACAAAGTCGGCGACTTCCTTTTTGAACTTGCCGACGACCGTGCAGGGTTGCGACAGGGCGCCAAACAGTTTTTCAGGCAAAGAGAAACGAGAGAGGATCTCCTTATCCCACTCGTGCGTTACGGCGTTTACCATTCCCGTCGAAGTGGCGTTGGTATATTCCTGCTTTTTGACGCCGGTCAAGCGGTAATGGAAATAATCGGGGAGCATCAAAAAACTTTCCGCTTTTGAAATGCGGGAAGTCAAAACGTCGTCGTACAATTGATAAAGGGTGTTGAAGGGGGCGTATTGAATGCCGGTCTTCTCGTAGAGAAGGGGGAAGTCCATTACGGCGTGTGCTTTTTCTTTTATTTTGGCGCCACGCTCGTCGCGGTAAGAATAGGTGCCGCCGATGGGCTTATTCTGTTTGTCCAAAAGGACGTAATCCACCGCCCAAGTGTCTATGCCGACGTAATCGGGGGTGAAGCCAGCTTGCGCCGCGGCTTTTAAGCCTAAAAGGATCTCCTCAAAAAGGCGCTCCGTATCCCAAAAGAGACGTCCGCCAACGTTTTTTGCGCCGTTGGGGAAACGATAGACCTCGCGGAGGACGAGTTTGCCTTCGTCAAGATAACCGACGATGTGCCTCCCCGAGGAGGCGCCGATGTCTACGGCGAGGTAGACGTTTTGCGGTTTTGTTTGCGGCAGATTTCTTTCCATAGTTTAGATTATATCATAAACGTAAAAATAAGGGTAACGATTTTAGGTAGCTGTTGGCTTTTCTGCCCCAAAAATCTTTTTTGCAAGGGAGAGCGCGCGGCAGATTTTTGTCCCTTGCCGTGGAAGAAAGGGAGAAAAAACTCGTTTCGCTCGTAAACTTCCGCAAAAAACAAAAGACGGGTCTTTGTCGATCCGGCAAAAATTTCTTTCAATATATTGACAAACTTACGTTTATGAGATATAATTTTGAAAGATGCACTATCAATGTGATAGATTTTTTAGACCTAAAAAGAATTTTTGGGAGGAAAAACTATGGGGATTAAAGATATCAGAAGGAGTTTTATCTTGGAAAGGACGATCCGTCTTTTTTGCGCTTCTTCGATCGCCGAAGTGAAGATCAAGGACGTTGCCGCAGCGTGTAGCATCGGCGAAGCCACGTTTTATCGTTATTTTTCCAAAAAATCCGGCTTGATCGTCGCTTGCGCGATGAAGTTGCAAGAGAAGGTCGAAAAGTATTTCAGCATCGATTGTGACGGCAACGGGTTTGAAAAGCTTTCCCGCTTCTATTATCGCTTCTTTGAAATTTTTGCCGAACATCAGGAATATTACCGCTTCTTGAGCGAGTTCGATTCTTACTGCATCAGGGAGGAGATCAAAGATCTCGAGCAATATTCCGACGGTTTGGACGTTTTCAAAAAGCAATTTGACGACGCCTATCGCGCAGGGCTGGAAGACGGCAGCGTGAAGAAGCTTTGGGATGCGGATCTTTTCTACTATTCCACGACGCACGCAATGCTCTCGCTTTGCAAAAAACTTGCGTCTGAAGCGTACATCGTAAGACAGGACGATCTCACCGACAAGCGACAGGAGATCCGCACCGTCATTGAAGTCATTTTGCAATATTTAAGGAACGAATAATTTGTGCGGCGGGTGTTTCCCCGCCGCTCTTTTTCTTTTACGCAGGAGAAAATATGATAGTAGCGATCACGGGCGCAAGCGGCAATATGGGCAAGGAGACCGTAAAAAGTCTTCTTGAGGTCCCTTTTGTCACGCTCAGGATGCTTGTCAAGCGCGACAAACCGTCTATTAAGCACGCCAAAGCCGTAAAAAGAGAGTACGGCAAGCGCGTTGAGATACTTTACGGCGACGTACGAAACGCCGAGGATTGTTTCGCTTTGGTCAAGGACGCCGCCTACGTCTATCATCTTGCGGCGGTGATCCCTCCTCTTGCCGACCACGAGGCGGAAAACGCGGTGACCACCAACTACGACGGCACGGTCAACATGGTGCAAGCCACCGTTCGCGCCGGCAACACCGCGAAATTCGTGCACATCTCCACCGTTGCCGTTTACGGCAATCGTGACGAAAATCATCCGTGGGGCAGGGTGGGCGACCCGCTCATCCCCTCGGCGTTTGACCTTTACGCCACCAGCAAACTCCGCGCCGAAAGGTATCTTTTGGATTCCGACCTCGCGCATTGGGTGGTGCTTCGTCAAACGGGCGTTTTGTACGACAATATGTTGCTTGCAAACATCTCGGACGGCTTGATGTTCCATACGCCGTGGAACGTTCCTATTGAATGGGTGACGGCAAAGGATTCGGGCATTTTGATGAAAAACATCCTTTTGCAAACGGAGCAAACGGGCGAAAAGGATTTTTGGCAAGGCATTTACAACATCGGCGGCGGCGCCGGATGCCGTCAAACGGGGTACGAGACCTTTGACGACGGGTTCAAGTTGATCGGCGGTTCGGTCAAAAGCTTTTTTGACCCCGATTGGAACGCGGTCAGAAACTTCCATTGTTTTTGGTTTTCCGATTCCGACGTTTTGGAGGAGCGTTTCCACTTCCGCACTCAAACTTGCGAAGGGTTTTGGACGTGGTTTTTGGAAAAACACAAGACCTACCGCGCGGGGCGCGCTATGCCCGCGCCCGTACTAAAGCGGTTGGTGATAGCCCCGCTTCTTAAAAACGACAACGCCCCCGCGTATTGGAAAAAACACGGGGAAGAGGCTCGTGTTTTTGCCGCTTTCGGAAATGCAAAATTGTCGAATAAATGGGAAGATTTTTCTCTTCTTTGCGAGTCGGACGGGTATCAAAAGCTTAAAACGCACGACGTTTCCTTTGATTTGCCGCACGGCTACGATGACAAAAAGCCTCTTTCGGAGATCACGAAAGAGGACTTAACTGCCGCGGCGGCGTTTCGCGGCGGTAGCGTGCAAGGCAAGTTTGAAAAAGGCAACGTCTACGACAAGGTGGAATGGCGTTGCGCCGAGGGGCACGGCTTCCTTTCCAGTCCCTTTACCGTTTTGAAGGGCGGACATTGGTGCCCCGTTTGCTCAGAGCCCGATCGCGAATGGAAGTTTGACCTCCTTTCCAAAACGAACAAACATATTGCGGCGGTGTGGTACGATACCCACGACCGAAAGGAAAACAAGATATATCGCTTTACAAAGCAGGGCAAAGCGGAAACGGAGGAAGTCGAATGATCGAAATACGCGTTTTTTCAGGGACGGGCAACACGTTAAAATGCGCGGAGCAAATGAAAGGTCGTTTGATCGAACTCGGCGAAGAATGCGCCCTTTCCCTTGTGGAATCGGGGGAGGAGCGCCTTTCCGTTCTTCCGGAGACCCTCGTCGTCGGCTATCCGATCCACGGCTTTAACATGCCGTACAACGTGATGGATTTTGTAAAGGGATTGCCTTCTTTAAAGGGCACGCCTCAAGAAAAAAAAGTGAAAGTTTACTTTTTAAAAAGTTCCGGCGAGCCCCTTACCATCAACAACAATTCATCCAACGCCGCGGCAAAGATCCTGCGAAAGAAGGGTTATTCTGTCCTCGGCGAATTTCATTACGTGATGCCGTATAACATGATCTTCCGCCACAAAGACGAGTTTGCCGCAAAGATGTACCTTGCGATGAAAAAGCGCGTTTACAAGGACGCAGAGGTCATCCTCCTCGGGGAAGAACACTTCATCAAAAAGACGTTCGGCTCCCTTCTCGCAAGCGGGATATGTAAGATCGAGCGCCCGGGGATGCGCTTTAGCGGCAGGTTTTTCAAAGTGGATGAAAACAAGTGCGTTTCGTGCGGAAAATGCGAGAAAAGTTGCCCCGTAGGCAACATTCGCGTCGAGGACGGAAAGTTCCGCTTCGGCAAAAAGTGCATCGGATGCATGCGTTGTTCCTTCCTTTGCCCGACGGACGCCTTTTCCATAGGCTTGATGAACTTTATGCGCGTCAACAAAAGTTACGATTTCAACGCGGACGCTTCCAAAGCGGAGATCTGTTCCTACTGTCACGACTCGTACGAAAGATACTTCCGCGAGACGGAAGAATACTGAGAGAACAAAAAAGGCTTCGCCGCAAAGCGAAGCCTTTTTTAATGCCGTAAGATCAGTCCTTCAGGAAAACCGAACCGAACAGGGTAACGCCGCCAACCAAGGCAAGCACGCCCGACGCGATGGGGCCCGCCGCAAGGGTGGGATCACTGAGGGTGAAGAAGTACACCGTCGGATTCAAAAGGCTGAGGGTGGAAAGCGCCAGCGCGCCGCCCGTCACAAGCAAAGCGCCCGAAATGAGGGTAACGATCTTGTTCCCTTTGCCGATCACGGAAGCGCATGCGCCCACAAGCGGGAAGAGGTAAGCGAGAATGAGGCCCGCGGAAGCGTTAAAGATCGTATGGTCGTTGATGGAACAACCGAGCGCCACTTGCAGACCTGTGAAGCTTTCTTTAGCCAAGTACCCCGGTGTTTTGATGGATATCACAAAAATCATGCAAAAGGCAACGATGCCGCAAGCGGCGGCAAAAATCGTAGTGGCCCAAGACAACAGTTTAGCGTTTTTCTTTTTCATAGTCCCCTCCTGATTTTCCATCCGGACGCGTCGATGCTGCTTTTTTGTCAGTTTGATATCACTATTGTATCAATTTTTTTGGGTAATTTCAATACCAAATCTTAAAAAAATACAGAAAATTCGGTCGTTTATGCAAAAAACGCGCCTTTTTGCATTAAAAAATACGATGCTCGTTTAAAAAGGCGGTCGTTCCCTTGGTGCCGTCGCGGTTGATGCGGTAAAGCCGCGTCAACTTTTTTTCATCGCCTTTTTGCAGCTTGTTGATGCGTTCGTAACAGGTAAAAACGGCGTCGTATCGGCTTTTTACTACCTTTTCACCGGTGGGATCAAAGGCGCCGAAGGGGTAAGCGAAAGCGACGGGCCGCACGCCGCACTTTTCCAAAAGAGCGCGGTCGATGGCTTCCAGATCTTCGTTTAAGGCAAGAGCCTGTTCCTCTTCGCTTTCTCCCTTCTTGCGCTTCACGCCGAAACGGGGTTTATAGGCGTGCATTTGATAGGTGTGACTACCGATTTCAAAAACGCCGCTTCGCGCGAGATAGGCGATCTCGTCCCACGTTAAGTGCGAGTATTCGAGGCAATCCTTTTCATGCGTGGAGGAATACTCGGTGAAGCATCCGATCACGTTGAGGACTGCGGTAAAACCGTGCTTTTTCAAGAGGGGCAACCCGTAATAAAGGTTGTCGTAATGCCCGTCGTCAAAGGTCAATAGGACGGGCTTTTCGGGAAGGGGACCTTCTCCCTTCAAAAAGCGCTTGACCTCCCACAGCGTTACCGAAGTATAGCCGCGCCTTTTGAGTTCGACGAGGTCACTTTCCAGCGCTTCCGGGGAGATGAAGTACACCCCCGTCTTGGTTTTTGAAACGGAGTGATACATCAAAATAGGCAAGGGGATCGCGCTTTCCTCGGCGCCGGCAACCGCCACAGGCAAAATGCAGAAGACCAACACAAAGGCAAACAACGTGGGCAAGATCGCTTTCTTCATACCGCTTAATATGCTACGTTTTGCTTAAAAATATGATTTTTACTACGCGCATTTCGTTTGCGTATGGGCGCGCCAAGTGATATAATCTTCCTAAGCGTAAGAGATTATTTTCGAGTTTTGCACCTTGCGGCGCACTCTCGCATATACTAATCGGAACAGTTTCAGGAGGTCAAAAATGAAAAGGAGTATTTTTAAAGGAGCGGCAACCGCCATCATCACCCCGATGAAGAACGGGGAAGTGGATTTCGACGCCCTTCGCCGTCTCGTTGATTTTCAAATCGACAACGGCATCGACGCCCTCGTCGCGGCGGGTACCACCGGTGAAAGCAGTACCCTGACGGACGAAGAACACGTCGAGGTCATCAAAACGGTCGTAAACCAAGCCGCGGGCAGAGTCCCCGTTATTGCGGGCACGGGCAGCAACGACGCCGCTTACGCCATCAAGCTTTCGCAGGATGCTTGCCGTCTCGGCGCGGACGCTCTCTTGCTTGTCACTCCCTATTACAACAAAGCCACCCAGCAGGGTTTGGTGGAAATGTACAAGGCCATCGCGGCGGAAGTTGACCGTCCCATCATCT
Source organism: Clostridia bacterium (assembly GCA_017615495.1). Taxonomy (GTDB): domain Bacteria; phylum Bacillota; class Clostridia; order Christensenellales; family CAG-1252; genus CAG-1252. The sequence goes on along the minus strand of JAGAAA010000029.1, from coordinate 1,411 downwards.
TGTACAACGTGCCTTCCCGCACCGGCGTCAACATTGAGCCGCAAACCTATCTTGCTCTTGCGGATACCCCCAACATCGTCGCCATCAAGGAGGCAAACGGCAACATCAGCAAGATCGTTGAAACGATGTCCCTCGTGGGCGACAAGCTTGACCTCTACAGCGGCAACGACGACCAGATCGTCCCGCTTTTGAGCCTCGGCGGCAAGGGCGTCATCAGCGTGCTTTCCAACGTGCTCCCGCGTGAAACGTCCGAACTTTGCCACGCCTTCTTCCGCGGTGACATCGCGGCGGCAAGGGCGGCGCAGTTCAAATATCAAAAGTTGATCAACGCGCTTTTCTGCGAGGTCAACCCCATCCCGGTCAAGGCGGCTATGACTCGCCTCGGGTACGGCGACGGCTCCATCCGTCTGCCCCTTACCAAGATGACCGCGGCAAACGAAGAAAAACTGGTCGGCTTGATGCGTGAAGCCGGCGTTGAGGTGTGATATGATCGTCATCGTAAACGGCGCCGGCGGCAGGCTGGGGCAGGAAGTTTTGAAGGCGGCAAAGAGTGCGGGGCACTCCGTCGTCGCGGTGGACAAGTTCGGTAGCCCCGAAGCCGTAACGTATAAGAATCTTTGCGACTACACCGGCGAAGCGGACGTCGTCATCGATTTTTCTTCGCACCTCGCCACGGAGGAACTCACCTCCTACGTCGTAAAGCGCAACCTCCCTCTCGTGCTTGCCACGACGGGGCAAACCCCGGAAGAAAAGGAGATGGTCTTTGCCGCGGCGAAGAAAGTGCCGCTCTTTTTCAGCGCCAATATGAGCCTCGGCGTAGCGCTTTTGATCTCCCTCGTCAAGAAGGCGGCTTTCCTCCTTCCCGAGGATGATATCGAGATCGTGGAGACCCACCACAACCACAAAGCGGACGCCCCTTCGGGCACCGCTCTTATGATCGCTTCCGCCATTTCGGACACCCTCGGCGGGCGTGATATCGTCAAGGGCAGAAGTGGGCTTTGCAAGAGGGAAAAGGGCGAGATCGGCATCAGCTCCATTCGCATCGGCAGCGTGGTAGGCAAGCACGAAGTCATGTTTGGCGACGGGGTGGAAACTCTTACCATCACGCACGAAGCGCACGACAAAGCGCTCTTTGCGCAAGGTGCGGTGCGCGCGGCGGATTTTATCGTCAAAAAACCGGCGGGGCTGTACGATATGCAGTCCTTAGTGGAGGAATATAATGCGTAGTATCGCTTTTACCAAAATGCACGGCGCGGGCAACGATTATATATATATCGATTTGTTTGCTAAGCCGCTTGACTTTGACCCCGCGGACCTTGCTAAAAAGATGTCCCCCAGGCACTTTTCCGTGGGTGGGGACGGCGTGGTTTTGATCCTTCCCAGCGCGGTTGCGGACGCCAAAATGCGTATG
>JAGAAA010000003.1 GCA_017615495.1 Clostridia bacterium | reverse complement strand
TTCGCGCCGGATTATCAAGCCGGAATGCGCGCGTTTAAGGAAGTTTTTCCGCCGCGCGATGTGCAAAAACTGTTCGGTTATACCTCTTGGTATAACTATTATCAAAACATCAATGAGCAGATCATTCTGCGCGATCTCGACACGTTGGATGAGCGTTTTAACCTTTTCCAAATCGACGACGGCTATCAAACCTTCGTGGGGGATTGGTTGGACGTGGATGAAAACAAGTTCCCGAACGGGCTTTCCTTTATCCCCGAAAAGGCGCACGCGCGAGGTTTTAAGGCGGGCATTTGGCTCGCTCCCTTCGTCGCGGAGGAAAAGAGTTGCTTGTTTCGAGAACACCCGGAGTTTTTCAAACGGGATAGAAAGGGCGCTTTTGTAAAATGCGGCTCCAATTGGAGCGGATTTTATGCCCTTGACCTTGAGCAAAACGAAGTTAGGGAGCACATCAAAAAGTGTTTGCGCCATTATGCGGAAATGGGTTTTGATTTATTCAAGCTTGACTTTTTGTACGCGGCTTCATTGCCGGAATACGATGGAAAAACCCGTAGTGAGGCGGCGGAAGAAAGCTATGCTTTCTTGCGGGAGGTCCTCGCCGATAAGTTGATTCTCGGTTGCGGCGCAACCATCTTCAACGCGGAAGGCAAGTTTGATTATTTGCGCGTCGGCACAGACGTATCGCTTTCGTTCGACGACGCATTTTATATGCGTTTGTTCCATCGAGAAAGGCCGTCTACCAAAGCGACTTTGCAAAACACCATTTATCGCAGTTTTATGGACGGCGCGTTTTTCGGAAACGACCCGGACGTTTTCTTGCTCCGCGAGGAAAATCTTTCGCTTTCGGAGGGGAACAAACGGGCGCTTCTTACCGTTAACGCGTTGTTTGGCAGCGTGCTGATGACGTCGGATAACATCGGCGCGTACGATAAAAAACAAAAGGAGGAATTGGATAGGGCATTCGGCTTGTTTTACAACGCGAAGGTCAATTCTTTCGCGCGAGAGGGAAGGAGGATAAAAATCTCCTATGAACACAATGGGAGAGTAAATTTTATTGAATATGATATTGAAAAGGGAGTAATCATATGAAAGACAGGAGCAAAAGCATTTTTGGCAATTTGATTGAAAAGGGCGCAGTCCGCGCAGCGGAACGAAGCAAAGCAAAGTTCGTTAAGAAGTACGGCGATGATAGCGCCGCGCATTATAAGTTAGGGTTTGAGCCCATCGACGCATTGGGCTTTATCGGCGCGCAAAACATCGTGTTTTCCGATAAAAACGAGCCTTTTGATGAAAAGGCGTTGATCGTGGGGAACATCCGAATGGGGTTTGGGCACTATCGCATTTCCATTGCGATGGCGTCTTGCGCGGCGGCGCTGGGGTACAAGCCGTATTGGCTTGACCTCGCATCGTTTGACGCCACGGGCTCCAAGATGATCCGCGAGCAAAACGATCTTTATTCGCTCGCATCGCGTATCTCGCAAAAATCCCGCTTGTTCAACAAGTTGGTTTGGGAGCCGATGAATCGTGACGGTTTCAAAAAAATAACCTATAACGCCAAGGATCAAAAGAACAGCGAACTGTTGGTGCCCATTTTTGAAAACGTTCCCAAGGACGTGCCGTACATCGCCACGCACGTTTGGCCGTCGCAAGGCGCGGTGCACGCGGGGCTCACCCACGTGGTAAATGCCATCCCCGACAATTGGCCGATGGGATTGCACCTTTCGGAAGGGGCTATCCACGCCGTCCAGACGCCTTACGCTTACCTTGGCTACAAAACGCTCGCCGGCTTTGCCAAAACGCCGCTGAAAGGCATCCCGGCTTCCGTTCTTAAGGAGGTGGGGTGCTTCATCGACCACGAACTTTTGGTCAATTTGGAAGAGGATAATCGCTTGCGCAAAGAGCGCCTTTCGTCAAATAAGCCGATGCGCATTTTGATGACGGTCGGCGGTGCGGGCGCGGGCTTTGACGACTTTGCCGCGATGGTAAAGCATTTGCTCCCTTATGTAAAAGCCAAAAAAGTGGCGCTGTTTATCAACTTCGGTGACCATAAGGTGGTCTATGAAAAACTGCTCAAAGTGCTCCCGGGGTTAAAGGTGAAGGAGTATTTCAACGATTACGACGGCTTGACTTCGCTCGTGCGCGACATCCGCGAAGGCGAGGCGGAAGGCGTCACCGCGATCTATCACGACGATATTTTCCGTGCGGTGTATTCCACAAATCTCTTGATGCCGGTAACGGACCTTTTGGTCACAAAACCCAGCGAACTTGCCTATTACCCCATCCCCAAGATCTTTATGAAGCACATCGGCGGGCATGAGGTCTACGGCGCCATCCACGGCAGGGAGGTGGGCGATTCCACCGACGAATATCCCGATAAGAAGGCTATGGCGGAAGCGCTTGATCGTTTGATCTCGGATAAGGAGATCCTTTTCCACATGATCGACCGCATCGAAACGCTTAAAAAGCAAGGCTACTACGACGGCGCCTATCGTTGCGTAAAGCTCGCAACAGGGCAAGAATAAGCCTCAATGCAAAAATAATAAAATAAGTTTCGAGCTTTTTGACGAGCCCCCGGTCGCGGGGGCTTTTTTTAAAAAAATTTTACGAGAATTTCTTGATTTCAAAAATCCCTATCATTCTGTCAATTTTATAAATAATAACGGTATTTATATTAAGTATTACGCGTGCGCCCATATTGACATTATGGGAGGTGGATATTATACTGCACTCAGAATACGCCGCGGAAAAAGCGGCAAAAAAGGAGGGTAAAAAATGAAGAAAAAATGGTGTTTGGTAGCTATGCTATGCGTGCTCCTTGTCCTTATGGGCATCGTGCTCGCAGCGTGTAGCGGCGTGACGATCGAGCAAGATCCCGACACGGGTCTTGTTACGGTCAGGGGGGCAAAAGCGTCCCAAGGCGGGGGTGGCGGTTCGTCAAACGAAAATCCGCCGCCTGAGACGCCGCAGTATACCGTTACGTTAGCGGTCAATAACTCTGCGGCGGGTACAGTAAACGGTTCGGGCTCTTACGAAAGCGGCGCGAACGTAACTGTTGTTGCGACGACCAACGCGGGATTCAACTTTTTGGGTTGGTTCTTTGGC
>JAGAAA010000028.1 GCA_017615495.1 Clostridia bacterium | reverse complement strand
GAATAACAGCAAGAGGTGAACTTATGTTTTGGTGGGTCAAATTGTTGATTGGCATCGGCGTTGCGGCGCTTGTTATCATCGTCGTCGCGCTTATCGTTAAGGTCTACAACAAACTTGTCGACAGCAAGGAAAAGGTTAAGAACGGTTGGTCGCAGATCGACGTGCAACTTCGCCGTCGTTTTGACCTTATCCCCAATCTCGTGGAAACCGTTAAAGGATATGCCACGCACGAAAAAGAGACGCTTGAAAACGTTACGATGTGGCGTAGCCGCGTGAGCAGCGCAACCACCACGGAGGAAGCCATCGAGGCAAACAAAGGTTTGTCCTCCGCCCTTGGCAGGCTCCTCGTTACGATGGAAAAGTATCCCGAACTGAAAGCTAACGAGAACTTCTTGAAGCTTCAGGCGGAACTTACCGAGATCGAAAACAAGATCTCTTTCGCAAGGCAGTTCTACAACGACACGGTACAAAAGTACAACGTGCTCGTGAAGCGCTTCCCCTCCAACATCATCGCGTCGATGTTTAAGTTTAAGGAGGAGAAGTTCTTCGAGGTCTCCAACGACATCCGTGAGAACGTGCCGCAGGTGAAGTTTTAATGACGCAACCCAATATCGTAAAAAAAAGAAGCAAGCTGCGTTACGCGGCTTGCTTTGTCGTTATTTTGCTGGTGGTCGCGGCGTGTTTGCCCCTCTTTACTTCCTGCAAACTCTTTTCATCCGAGATCGTTCTTCAAAAACTTGACATTCAGGTAGACGTGGGCGCAAACGGCGTTGCCACCTTTACCGAAACGGCAAAAGCCAAGTTTACCGCACAGGACAGCGATTGGTGGAACTTTTATCGCATCATCGACGACAAAAAAGTGCAGGCAAAGGACGCATTTTCCATTGACGGCGGTTCCTTCCTCTATGACGGAAAGAGCATTCCGTTCATCGGCGCGGTGGACCTCGAAGCGGATGGCGCCAAGGCGAAGTATACTTCGATGTACGATTCCCCCGTCGGGTATTTTTACGCGCGTTTCGACGGGCAAAACCCCGGGGTGGAGATAGGCGTCATTATGCCCGAGTTTTCCTCCGGCACGCACACGATCTCCTACAGTTATTCCATCAAAGGCATCGTGACCGACCTGGTGGACGCCTCAACGTTCTATTATCAATATCTTTCCGAGATCAACAAGATGGACGTAAAGAGCCTTAGCGTTCAAGTCAACTTCCCGACGGCGGAGCCGGAACTTCGTTCCTGGTTGCACGTATCGCAAGGCGCCGTGGGCGTTTGGAAGCAATCGGAGGATAAAAAGTCCGTCATCATTGAGGTGGAGGATATCTCCGCAGGGGAGTACGTTGAAAGCAGGATGCTCCTCACTAAGGGCAATTACGTTGCCGGCTCGGTGGATTATTCTCAGACGGCGCAGCAGGTGGAAGAAGAGGAACAGGCGTGGTACGACGCTTACGAGCGTGAGCGCAAGCTTCGTCTTGCCATCACCATCCTTGACTATATTTTAGCGGCGCTTGCCATTGCCGGCGGCGTGCTGTACGTCTTTTACGCCAAAAAGCGCAATCAGCCCGTTGACCTTCCCGACGCGCCCATCTACTACCGTGACATCCCGGAAGGATACACCGGCGGCGAGGTTTCGCCCCTCTATTTTTACTATTCCAACGAAAACTATATTGACGAAAGCATCTCCGCCACGATGTTGGAACTGGTGCGCTTGAAGTATATCACCATCGCGCCCGACGAAGGCAAAAAGAACGCCGTCATCACCGTCCTCAAAAAGGACGAAGAGGACGAGCTTCGCACCCATCAAAAGTACGTCATTGATATGCTTCTGATGGTAAAACCGCTTGGCATGCCCTTCACGATGAAAGAGTTTGAAAAGTATGCCAGAAACAACTACGAGCGCTTTATGCACGTCGTGGAGAAGTATAAGGCTGCCATCCTTAATAAGTCGCAGCGCGAGGGCGCTTATCGAAAGAACAATCCCGCGCGCGAAAAGGCGCAAAAGTTCTCCATCTCGATGATCGGCGCGGGCTTTGCCGTGGTGGTGATCTCCGGCTTTGCCAGCTTCCTCGTTGGGGCGGGTATGACCTTCTTCGGCGCCGGGCTCATCATTGGCGGGCTCATTGCTTATCTTTGCATGCGCAAAGCAAAAGCGCCTCTTACCCTCGTGGGGCAAAAGGAATATAACAACCTCAAAGGGCTCGCCAAGTATATGCAGGAATTCTCCTTGATGGACGAGCACGAGATCCCCGAACTCGTTTTGTGGGAAGACTATATGATCTTTGCCACCGCAATGGGCATTGCGGATAAGGTGGCAGAGCAACTTGAGATCGCTTATCCGGAATTCAAACAGCTTTCGACAAGCGGCTTCGATACTGATCGTTTCTTGGTGCTTTACTTCTTCTCGCGTTCCTTCCGCGGCATGACGGGGTTGAACTTCGTCGGCAACGTGGCAAACGTTATCCGCTCGGTGCAGATCGCGCAAAAGGCGGCGCAGGCGGCGGCTCTTGCCAAAAAGGTGGGCGGCACCCTCGGCGGCGGAAGCGGCAGGGGCGGCGGCTCCTCCTTCCACGGTGGTGGCGGAGGGTTCCATGGGGGCGGCTTCGGCGGACGCCGGTAACAGCGTATAGCGGCGCGGATACTTCGCTACAATTTCAAAAGGGAGCAGTTACGTACAAGGAGTACGCGCCTACTCCCTTTTTTTATTGAGCGCTTGTCTGCGCACCACTCTCCGCTGTTACTGATCTGCATATTAATTTTACTTTTTTTTGTATAGGGCTCCAGTTTGTTACGGACTGCAGGGCGGTGAAATCACGTACGACATAGTACGCTCATTCATCGCCCTTTGTCGTGTCTCGTATCTGCACCATTCTAAAGGCTTAGCGCCTTCCTCCGGAATCTGAATCACGCGAATTATAATACGAACAGAGTGGTTTTTGTTTGCAGTACGCGCCTGCCGTATTTTTTAAGTTTTTTAGTGCGAAAACGATTGACAATACCGTAGGTATTCCTTATAATAATTTTTGTTTAGAGAAAATAAACTTTGAGATTAGTACGGTTAGAAGCCGCAAACGGAAAGTTTATTTTTACGAAACCAAAGAAAAAGGAGCCGTTTTATGGAAATCGGGATCAAGATCAAGGCGCTTAGATTGAAAAATAATCTTACGCAAGAGGAGCTTGCCGACCGTTGCGAGCTGACGAAGGGCTTCATCAGTCAGTTGGAAAACGACCTTGCAAACCCTTCGATCGAGACGCTTAACGACATCTTGGTAGTATTGGGCAGCAACCTCGGGGAATTCTTCCACAATGAGGAAAGCGAGCCCCTCGTCTTTCACAAAGAGGACTATTTCTCCAAGGATTACGGCGACAGCCTGACCACTTGGCTTGTCCCCTCCGCGCAGAAGAACGCGATGGAGCCCATCCTCTTGGACCTCTTGGAAAAGGGCGCAAAGGAGACCGACATGCCGCACGAAGGCGAGGAATTCGGTTACGTGGTGGCGGGCAAGATCAAGCTCACCGTCGGACGCCGCGTCTTTACGGTGGAGAAGGGGGAAACCTTCTACTACAAAGCAGACAAAAAGCATTCCATTGAAAACGTTACGGACAAAAAGGCCACCGTGTTGTGGATCTCCTGCCCGCCCAATTTTTAATACAAGGGAAAAGCAATGAGCATTTTTACTAAGATCAAAGGATTATTCACCAAAGAAAGCGCGGGCGTTACGCCCCAACCGGCGCCTGTTAAGGCCGCCGCTTCTTCCAAAAAGAACGAGAACATCATCGAGATCAAAGGCATCACCAAAGTCTTTGACGGCGTGACGGTTTTGGACAACTTGAACCTCGGCATCAAGAGGGGGCAATTCGTTACCCTTTTGGGGCCTTCGGGTTGCGGCAAAACCACTCTTCTTCGTTTGATCGCCGGCTTTGAAACGCCTACGGAAGGTGAAATTTTCATCGAGGGCGTGCCCATCACCAACATTCCGCCGTATAAGCGCCCGGTCAACACCGTTTTCCAAAAGTACGCGCTTTTCCCGCATCTTAACGTTTTCAAAAACGTCGCTTTCGGTTTGAAGCTCAAGACGGTCAAGGACAAAAATGCCAAAAACGGCGAACGCAAGTTCACCAAAGAAGAAATTGCCCAAAAGGTCAACCGCGCGTTGAAGTTGGTTGGTCTTGAGGATTACGGTCATCGTGACGTCAATTCTCTTTCCGGCGGGCAACAACAGCGCGTTGCCATCGCCCGCGCCATCGTTTGCGAGCCCAAAGTGTTGCTCCTGGACGAGCCGCTTGGCGCTTTGGACCTCAAGATGCGCAAGGAAATGCAGATCGAGCTCAAAAAGATGCACGAAAACCTCGGCATCACCTTCATCTTCGTCACGCACGACCAAGAAGAAGCGCTTACGATGAGCGACGTGGTCGTCGTTTTGAACGACGGCTCCATCCAACAGATCGATCGCCCAAAAAAGATCTATGACGAACCCAAAAACGCTTTCGTCGCGGACTTTATCGGGGAATCCAACATCTTCTCCGGCGTGATGGAAAAGGACTACGTCGTTTCCTTCCTCGGCAAGTCCCTCCGCTGCGTGGACAAGGGCTTTGAAAAGAACGAGAAGGTGGACGTGGTCATCCGTCCCGAAGACATCAAGATCGTGGACGGCGCAGGTACCGGGCATTTTGACGGAGAGGTTTTGACCACCGTTTTCAAAGGCACTTATTACGAGATGATCGTGCTTGCCAACAATTACGAATTCACCGTGCAATCGCAGGCGGAGTTCCGCCCCGGCCGCATCGTTTCGTTGGAGATCGTGCCGGACAGCATCCACATCATGAAAAAGATCCTCACCATCAACAAGTACCTCGGCAAGGTCACGGGCGACGGTTACGTCACCTTTTGCGACGGGGAATTTGAGATACCCACCGACGGCTTTGAAACGGGGGACGAAGTGGTGGTTTACGTGCCCTTCGACGCGGTGGAACTCACCGACGACGAAGAGGACGGCGTGATCGGCGCCGCCGTTACGCAAAGCCTTTACAAAGGCACCTATTATCAAGTTCAGGTTTATACCGATACCGACGAGGATTTTTATATCGACACCGCGGACGAGTGGGATATGGATGACCGCGTCGGCGTCAAGATCGACGGCGCGAAGGTGCGCCTTGAAAAGTACGACCCCGAAAAAGACGAGGAGGTTGCGGAGTGATGACTAAGAAGGGTAAAGTTTTCCGCCCGACGGCGTTTGCTTTCCCATATCTTGCGGTAACGTTGGTCTTCGTGATCATTCCTCTTATTTTGGTTTTGGTCTACGCGGTGCGCGGGGCGGACGGTGGTTTTACCTTTGATAACTTCCGCTTGGTGTTCACCGAGAAGGAAACGCTTCGCCAATTGGGGCAAACCATCGCCATCGCGGCGCAGTCCACGGCGATCTGCCTTTTGATCGCTTATCCCGTGGCGTACATTTTGGCGTCGCAACCTTTCAATAAGATGGCGATCCTCGCGCTTTTGTTCGTTATTCCGATGTGGATCAACTTTATGCTCCGCATTTTTGCGTTGCAATCCCTTTTGTCCATGATCGGCGTGGGCAAGAGCTACGGCGCGGCGGTCATCGGTATGGTGTACGACTTCTTCCCGTATATGCTGCTTCCTATCTACACCGTGCTTTCCAATATGGACAAAAGTTACGTGGAAGCCTCGCGCGATCTCGGTGCAAACCCGGTGCAAACCTTCTTTAAGGTCACGCTCCCGCTTTCTGTCCCCGGTGTGGTCAGCGGCATCAGCATGATGTTTATGCCCATCTTCAGTTCCTACGCCATCACCAAGATGATGGGCGATATGAACACGACGGTCATCGGCGCCAAGATCGCCAGCCTGTTTGAAAACCAAAACTACGGCAGTTACGGGTACGGCTCGGCGCTTTCTTTCGTGCTTCTCGTGTTGGTGCTGGTCGTGATGCTCATCGGCAACGCCTTGACGCGCCGCACCCAAAAAGCCCCCAAAGGAGGTAAAGCGTGATGAACAAAACTTCCTCCAAAGTATTCTTGGGCTTCAAATGGGTGGTGCTCCTCGCGGTGCTCGTTGCGATCTACTTGCCGCTGCTTATGATCATCATTTATTCCTTCAGCACGTCCCCCTCGGTGGGCGGGGAATTCGGCGGCGTCACCATCGCGCTATATGAAAAGCTCTTTAAAAACACAAAGATGCTTGCCGCCCTCAAAAATACCTTGATCATCGGGCTTGTCTCCGCCGCGCTTGCCACCATTCTCGGCACCACGGCGTCGGTGGGCATCCATTATATGAAAAAGAAGGTGAAGTCCGCCGTGGACACCGCTTCGCAGATCACCGTCGTAAATGCGGAGATCGTCACGGCAATGGGCTTTTTCCTGTTGATGATCTTCCTTCGTGATACGGTCAACGTGCCGGTGAATTTCAGTTTGTGGTGGCTCATCATCACCCATACCGTCATTACCACGCCGTACGTGATCTTGACCGTTACGCCGCGCTTGCAGCAGCTGAACCCCAACCTTTTGGAAGCAAGTATGGACCTCGGCGCGGGGCCGATGCGCAGCTTGTTTACCGTGATGCTACCACAGCTTGCCGGGGCGATGGTCTCGGGCTTCGCACTTGCCTTCACGCTGTCGCTGGACGACTTCGTCGTAACTAACGTAAACAGCTTTGGCGCCAACATCGACACCATCTCCACCTACGTTTATTCCGGCATCCGCAAGAAGGGCGTGCCCATTGAGATCCGCGCGCTGTCCACCATCATCTTCGTGGTGGTCTTGACCGCCTTGATCGTCTATAACGTGGTCAAAAACAAAAAAGCAAAAGAGCTTGCAAAAAAGGCATAAACCTTAAAAAACAAAAGCAAACTAAGAAAAGGAGAAAAGAAATGAAAAAGATCGTTAGCATTCTGTTGGTCCTCGCGCTGATGGCAACGCTGTTTGTAGCGTTTACCGCCTGCACCAAGCGTGAAAACGTCTTAAAGCTTTATATGCCCGGCGAGTACATCGACGAAGACCTCTTCGAAGAGTTTGAAAGCTGGTACAAAGAGCAGACCGGCAAAAAGGTCAAGGTGGAGATCGAGACCTTTGAAACGGTGGAGAACATCCAGCTTGCCGTTGAGGGCAGCAAGGCGGATTACGACCTCCTTTGCCCCAGTGATTATATGATCGAGTATTTGATCGGAAAAGGCCTCGTTCAAAAGGTGGATAAAAGCGTGATCGACGTCAGCGAGGAAGGGCTGTTTAAGGCGCAGTACATCGAGACCACGAGGGCGTTTGACCCCACGCTTGAGTACGCCGTCCCCTATATGTACGGTACCCTCGGCATCGTGTACGACGTCACCAAGACCAACAAGCAGATCACCAGCTGGACCTCCTTGTTCGGAAGCGAGTTCTCCGGCAGCCGTTCCATCAAGGATTCCATGCGCGACGCTTACGCAGCGGCTTGCTTGTACAATGCAAGAGAGAGCCTTGCGGGGCTTACCGGCGCGGCGCAAAAGAACGCGGTGCAAGCGGTCTTTGAAGACACCACCGCAAACACTGTCAACGCAGCAAAGGCAACTTTGCTTGGCGTGAAGAACGGCAGCGTTTGGGACGTGGATAACGTCAAGTTCGATATGGCGGCGGGCAAGAACGACGCTCCCGCGGTGGCTTTGATGTGGTCCTGCGACGCAGGTTACGTTATGAACGACTACGAGGACGCCAACGGTGAGGAGAAGAGCGGCAACCGCAACCTTTGGTACGTTGTGCCGGATGAGGGCGGCAACGTCTATATCGACGCATTCGTCATCAGCAAGTACGCCAAAAACGTTGAGGCGGCAAACTGGTTCCTCAAGTTCCTTTGCTTGAAGGATACCGCCATCGCCAACAGTGAGTACGCCGGCGCCATCAGCCCGGTGGCGGAAGCTTACGACGAGCTTTACGAGAGCTACAGCACCGACGAGGAGCTTTACGAAGGCACCCGCTCCGGTTGGAAGGAGATGTTCCTTGAAACCATGTTCCCCAGCGCGGAAACGCTCAATCGTTGCGGCGTGATGAAGGACTTTGGGGACGGTAAGAATGCTGTAATCACGATGTGGGCCGCAGTCCAATAAGGCAAGGACACATAACGGCGCATCTACTTTGTTACAAACTGCAAGGCGGCGAAATCACGTACGAAAAAGTACGCTCATTCGCCGCCTTTTGTTGTGCCTCGTATCTGCAACCCTTCTGTGTCCTTGCCAAGTTTTTTTAAGGCGCCTGCGGGATTTTTTTCATTGCGTCGTGTCTATGCGTCACACTCCGCGCTCACTGGTATCTGCACCCTTGCCGGAAAATTAAAGAATAGAAAAAGATACGCTCGCGGGTGCGAGCGTATCTCTTGTGTTGATCAAATCATCGTTATAACAAAGGGATCATCAAAGCGAGTACCGGGATGGTAATGATACAAGATAGCGTACTGATCAGCACGCTGCATGCGGCTTGGGTTTGACCTTCACCGACGAGTTCGGACATGTTGAGCACCATGCTTGCCGCGGGGCAACAGCCCAAAAGGAAGAAGGTGATCTTGATATAGGTCGGCAGCGGGATGAAGTAGATGATCAAGAAGGAAAGCAAGGGGTAAAGGACGTTTTTGATGGCTGTGGAGAGGTAAATGCGCGGGTTGCAAAAGAGGTCCTTGGTGGTGACAGTGGCAAGGCGCATGCCGAGGATCAGCATGCACATCGGCGTGGTCATGCGGGCAAGAAGCTCCACGATGGGTGCGATGACGCCGGGGAGTTTTGTCCCGGTGAAAAAGAGCGGGAGCGCTACAAGCAGGGAAACCGTGGTGGGGTTGAGCACCATATTGCGGATGCTCATCTTTTTACGGTCCCACGAAATGATGCCCACCGCAAGCGTCCAGGAAAGCAAATTCAACGTGACCGAAAACACGGTGGAAAAGACGATGGCTTCGGGGTGGCCGGGCAGGACGGCTTCTAAGAGAGGAACGCCAAAGAACCCAACGTTTGCCAGCGCGGATGCGATGGTGCAAATGCGGTTGCGGATGTCGTCAAACCTGCTTTTGAGGATCAAGGTCAAGGAGACCATCACGAGGATCTGCATCCCCATGCACAGCCCGAAAAAGATCCCCATTTGTTTGAAAAACTCGGGGGAATAGGTGGCGGCGTTGAAGGAATACAAAAACAGCGCCGGTTGACACACGAACAAAAGCACGCGCGCAAACGCGCCGATAGACTCGGGCTTGATGGCCTTCGTCTTTACGAAAATGAAGCCGGGGATCGCATAGGCAAGCATGATCGCCACGGTGATGAGTGTGGTGGTAAATTGCATAGTTTGATTATATCACGCTCGCGGGCGTGCGGTAAAGCGTTCTAAAAGGCAAGTTTCAACAAGGCGGCGCGGTAGATCTCGGCGCACTTAAGGAGCCCGTCGACCGTGATGCATTCGTCCTTTTGATGGATGCGGCTTTCTTCCCCCGGGAAGACGGGACCGAAAGCGACGGCGTTAGGGAAGGCGCGCGCGTAGGTCGCACCGCCGATGGCGATGGGGGATGCGTTTTCGCCCGTGACTTCGTTATAGGCGGCAAGGAGCGAGGTGACGAGTTCGCTTTCCGGCGAAACGTAAAGGGGCAGGTGGCGCCCTTCCACCGTGATAGCGGCGTCCGCGCCAAAGACGGCTTGCAACTTTTCAAGCAGCGTCTCTTCGTTTGTGGCGGCGGGGTAGCGGACGTCCAGGGAGAACAAAAGACGGTCGCCATCCGTCCTGACGCGGCCGAGGTTTAAGGTGAGGTCGCCGCTGACTTCGTCCTTGAGGTCAATGCCGAGGCCTTTGCCATCGGTCTGATGGAAATAGTCGTACAGATCCGCCAAAAATTCCGAAGAGGACTTGACGGCGTAAAGGATTTTTAAAACGGCGTTTTCGCCTTTTTCGGGGGTGGAGCCGTGCGCCGAAACGCCTTCCGCCGTAAGACGGAACCCGCCCTCGATAAACTTGACTTTGACGCCACCCTTCAAACACTTGGAGAAGGCGGCGTCCGAAAGAGTTTTTACTTCCAGCACGGCGCGGTCTGCGACCATGTTGACGCGTTCGCCAGCGGTAAAACTAATGACTTCCTCTGGTTTTTTGAGGGAAACGCAGACGTGCAAAACCCCCTTTTCCGAAAAAATGACGGGGAAGTCCGCGTCGGGGGAGAAGGAAAGCGCGGGCACCTCTTCGGTTTGAAGGTAGCGCTCGATGCACTTCCAACCGCTTTCCTCATTGAGCCCCGCGATCAGGCGGATGCGCCTGCGGGGGAGCTTTCCCTCATCAAGCAAGGATTTTATGGCGTAAAGCACGGCGACGGCGGGGCCTTTGTCATCCTCTGCGCCGCGTCCGTAAATGACGCCGTTCTCAACTTCGCCAAGAGGGGAACGGCTCCAATCCTCGCCAAAGGGAACGGTGTCCAAATGGAACGGGATGCCAAGCAGCTCCCCTTCGCCTATCTCCGCCCAGCCGACCATGCCATCCACGACCTTGGTCTTAAAACCGAAAGAGGCGGCTAGCGAAAGAAATTTGTCCAACGCCTCACGCGTGCCTTTGCCAAAGGGCGCACCGTCTGCGGGCTCCCCTTGCACGCTGTTTACCGCAAGGAGAGAGAGGAGAGTTTGTTGCATTTGTTCCGTATACTTTTTCATCGTTTCACCTATGAGATTTGTTAAACTATTATATGCCCTGTGGGACGCATTTTGTCAAGTGCATCCATCTGGATTGTCTTTCATCATAGGCGACAAAGAAAGGTGTGGATGCGCGGTTCAATAAAAAACGCGCGGGAGCAACCGCGCGTTTTAGGTAATTGAGAAATCGTGCTTTATCAATATGCCTTTGCAAAGTAAATGACCTTGCCTTCGCCTTCGAGGAGGTTCTTGCCGCAGCAGACGCACTTGGTGCCCACGGGGGTCTGGTCAAAGGGCATCACGCGGGTGGAAGCGCCGGTGAG
>JAGAAA010000027.1 GCA_017615495.1 Clostridia bacterium | reverse complement strand
GCTTCCGCGCGGGCGTTTTCGGGCAGAGTGACGCAGGCGGGTACGCCGCCCAGGGTCAATGCGCCAAGGGGGTTTCCGGCGACGTCTTTCAACAATATTTTTTTAAAAGTCATATTCTCCTCCGAAGTCGGTCCATACTTTCAAAAGGAAAGGACGGGCGCGATATTTTGTTTGGTAAAATCATTGCAAAATTTGCTATTATATACTATAATTATTTATCAGAGGGATAATCTATTCCTTCTTGACAGTTATATCGGGAGATTGTATGATGCGTAAAAAAATTATATTGTCTGTGATTGCGATCGCGTTGCTCCTTTGCGTGCTTGGCGCGGCGTGCGCCTGCGAAAGCTACAAAGCCAAGGCTCTTTCCAAAGTCGGGGACAAAAACGCCGTGGTGGAAAGCAACGGCGGGCTTGTTGTGAAGCAAGGCGGTTATCTTTATTTTGTCAACGGTTACACCGGTTATTTGACTGAAAAAGGCAAGCAAAATTGGTTTGGCAAGGTCCAAAAGGGCGCCATCGTCCGCGTTACGTACAACGAGGACGGCACGCTTGGCGACGATTACGTCGTCGTCGTGCCCAAGAGCGTTATGGCTGATTCCGAAAACGTCGGTTTCTCCATCTTCGGCGAATGGATCTATTACGTCAGCCCCAGCGCGGAAGAGGACCGTTCCGGCGCAGTGCAAACCAGCACCTTGCAGTTCCTTCGCACCAAGATCGACGGCACCGGCACCCAAGTTATTTTGAATTGGGACGATACCTCCGTGAAGTACAAGTACACCGCAAACGCTTTGGTTTATTTTGACAGCGCCAACAGCAAGCTTTACAGCAAGGATCTTACCGTCAAGAAGTTCAAGAAGAATAAGCCGGGCGACCTGATCGACGAGGACGTCGCGTCCGTGCATTTTATCAAAAACGAAACGTACGACCCCAAGGCATCTTCCTCCGTGGCGGATTGCGTCCTTTATACCAAAAAGTCCGAGGATGCTTACGAGTACACCAACACCCTTTACATCTCCGACGCTCGCGGCACCAAGAGCAGCAAGAAGACCTTGATCGGCGCGGATAGCTACGCGGGCGGCAAATACAGCGTCAACGTGCTTTCTTCCTCCGTTTCGGGTGAAAAGCTTGCCATCTACTATTCCAAGACTTCTTACGTGGGCACTTCTTCCAGCGGTACGGTGGAAGGCACCTACGCTTACGAGTTCCAAGACAACACCTTTGCCTTCAACGCGGCAAACGAAGTTTGTCTTTCCAATCAGGAGCTTTCCGGTTTGTTCCCGCTCAGCTATGCGGAAGGCGTCGTTAAGACGGGCAGCAACGCGCAGATCTATCACACCAACGGGGACGCCGTTACTACCTTCGGTTCGCTTAACCTCGGCACTCTTCTCTGCGTGCAAAACAACAACTTCTATTATCTGAACGGCGACGGCGTGTTGCTCTATTATCCGTTGGATAAGTCCGCAAACGCGCATTACGCCTATACCACCGGCGAGAAGTTTAAGACGGGCTTCACCGGCGCGGAATACTTTGACGGCTACTTCTACTTCATCCAGGAAGACGACTACAACTACATGGCGCGCGTTAAGCTCTCCGAGATCGACGTCCATTCCGGCAAGGATGCCGCCGTCACCCGCGTGGCGCTTGTGACCGCTGCGGATAAGACCAAGATGGACGAAGCCGCCAAGAAGGCCGAGGAAGAAAACAACTAAAAAGCAATCAAAACAATAAAAACAAAAAGATGGCGTTTGCCATCTTTTTTTTGTGGGTGTAATAAAAAGCGCGTTTGATAACGCGCTTTTCGTTTACTTATCGTCGTCTTCGTCGTCCTCGTCTTCTTCGTAGTCGTTTTCGTCTACGTTGGTGTCAAAGCCGAAGATCTCGTCTTCGTCGGGGAATTCCTCTTCGGGGACTTCCTCTTCTTCCTCTTCGTCGTCGAAGCCTTCGCCGTCGAAGCCTTCTTCGCCCTCGAGATCGTCGTCGATGGTGTCTTCCGTATCGTCGGCGTCGAGACTCTCGCCGTTTTCGGCGTTCTCCTCGCTGTCCCAGCTTTCATCCTCGTCGCCAAGCTTGTCTTCAAGGTCTTGACGGCAGTTTTCGCAGTAATCTTGGTCGTCGGGGATCAAGGCGCCGCATCTGGGGCAAGTTTTGGTATAAAGATCGTCTTCGTCTTCTTCAAATCGAACGCCGCGCAGTTCCTCTTTGCAGACCTCGCAGTATTCTTCGTCTTCCGGAATGTAGTTCAAAAGACAACGCGGACATAATTTGTATTGCGGCATAAGTTTCCTCCTTTCGGATCGTTGCTCTTTGTTCCATTATTATATGGAGAATTTAATTAATTGTAAACACTTTTTCAATAAATTAAGAATATTTTTTTTTACATATCGTTCGGTAACTTTCCTTATCAGAAGGAGCCGAGGGGCGGGAAGGACAAAAACTTTCGGTAAAATCCGCAAAAATGCAAAAGCAAGGGGCGGAACATACTAAAAACATGTATTACAACTATCATGCGGTCGCAAAGCGGCTGATCAGGGAGGGAAAGCTCGTTGCTTTTAAAAAACAGGAACGATGGGGGAACATCGCTCCTGCGTTCGTTTTGTATTTTGATTGCCATCCGCCTATGCCCATACGGGAAGAGCGGGTGCCGGAATACGTGGACTTGATACTAAAAAGCCCGTCGTCACATCTTGTTCGGCGCGGCGATGCCGAGGAGGGATAAGGCGTTCTTTAAAACCTGTTTGACGGCAAAGGTCAAAAGGAGACGCGCCTCTCTGACGCCTTCTTCCGCGTTTAAGATGCGGTTGTCGATGTAATACTTGTTGAAGATCTCCGCCACGTCCACGGCAAGACGGGTGACCACGCTGGGCTCCCTCTTATCCGCCGCGGCTTTGATGGTATCGCCAAAGGAGGCGATGGCGCTCACAAGCTCGTGCGCGTTCTCCAGGGCGGAGAAGTTCGCTTTTGCGGGATCAAAGGCGCCAGCCTTTTCAAGCAGGCTGTTTGCGCGTGCGTGGGTGTACTGCACGTAGGGGCAGGTCTCGCCGTCAAAGTTCAAAACCTTGTCGTAGCTGAAGGTGATGTCCTTGATGCGGTTGTTTTGAAGCGCGCCGAAAATCACGGCGCCCACGCCGACTTGTTCGGCAATTTCGTCCTTATTTTCAAGGTTGGGGTTCTTTTCGTAAATGATCTCCTTGGCTTTTTGCACGGCGGAGTTCAAAACGTCTTCGAGGTAGACCACTTTGCCTTGGCGGCTGCTCATCGTGCCATCCGCAAGGGAGACCATGCCGAAGGCGATGTGTTCAAGGTCTTTTGCCCACGGCTCGCCGAGAAGCTCGATGACCTTAAACACCTGACGGAAATGCAGGTTTTGTTGGTACGCCACCACGTACAGGCATTTGTCAAAGTCGTAAGTGTTTTTGCGGTAGTACGCCGCGGCAAGGTCACGCGTGGCGTAAAGGGTGGCGCCGTCCGAGCGGACCAAAAGGCAAGGGGGCATATCGTCGCCCACTTCAACGACTTTTGCGCCCTCGGAGTCCACGAGGAGGCCCTTTTTGGCAAGCAAGTCGAGGACGGGTTGCATCTTGTCGTTGTAAAAACTCTCGCCGTTGTAACTTTCAAAGGTGATGCCAAGACGGTCGTAAACGCGGTTGGCTTCGCGGAGGGAGACCTCCTTAAACTTGGCAAACAAGGCAAGCGACTCGGGGTCGCCGTCTTCGATGCGCTTAAAATACTCTCTGCCGAGGTCGTTGAGGCTCTCGTCCTTTTCCGCCTCTTGGTGGAACTTGACGTAAAGTTTATGCAATGCCTTTACGCCGCCTTGCTCCACGTCCATCCCGTTGCCCCACTTTTTGTAGGCGACGATCATCTTGCCGAATTGGGTGCCCCAATCGCCAAGGTGGTTGATGCCCACCACGTTGTAACCGAGCGTCTTAAACACGCGGGAAAGCGCGCCGCCGATCACGGTGGAAGAGAGGTGCCCGATGTGGAAGGGCTTTGCGATGTTGACGGAGGAATAGTCGATGCAGATGGTCTTGCCCTTGCCCATATCGGACGAGCCGTAACGGTCGCATTCCGAAAGCACCTTCAAAAGGGTCTCCTTCGCCATGTTCTCGCGGGAGAACTTAAAGTTCAAATACCCGTTGAGAGCGGTGCAGGAAAGCAGGAAGGAGGGCAAATTTTGCGAGATCTCCGCGGCAAGCGCGTTTGCTATCTCCACGGGGGACTTGTGAAGCGCTTTTGCAAAACGAAAGCAGGGGAGCGCCACGTCGGCATAGCCGAGATCCTTGGGTTGCGTCAACAACGAGAGGATGTCCTCTTCGGAAACGCCGTCGATATGGATAAGAGATGCGATAAGTTGATTGTTGTTCATAATTACACGTTAAAGCGGAAGAGGACGACGTCGCCGTCTTTCATCACGTAATCTTTGCCTTCGCTGCGCACTTTGCCGTGCTCCTTGGCGACGGTCAGGGAGCCGCATTCCATCAAATCTTCATAGGAGACCACTTCGGCGCGGATGAAGCCTTTTTCAAAATCGGTATGGATCTTGCCGGCGGCTTGCGGCGCTTTGGTGCCCTTTTTGATCGTCCAAGCGCGGGTTTCCTTTTCGCCCGCGGTCAAATAGGAGATCAAGCCGAGAAGCTCGTACCCGGCGGTGATCAACATGGAAAGGCCGCTTTCCTTGATGCCAAGTTCCTCACGGAACAGCTCGCGGTCCTCCTTGTCGAGGGCGGAAAGCTCCGCTTCCACCTTTGCGGAAAGGACGATGACCTTTGCGTTTTCCTTTGCGGCGATCTCGCGCACTTGCTTGACGTAATCGTTGTCGGGCTTGCCGATATCGCTTTCCGCGATGTTGGCGACGTAAATGACCTTTTTGGTGGTCAAAAGGAAGAGGGAATCGTAATACTCTTGCTCCTCCTCCGTGGCTTCGATGCTGCGACCGGACTTGCCTTCGGAAAGGTGGTCGTACATCTTTTCGAGCATTTCGATCTCGGGCAGATACTTTTTGTCGCCGCTTTTGGCGGAGGTGCGCACTTTGGCAAGGCGCTTTTCAACGCTTTCCAAATCGGCAAGGACGAGCTCGGTGTCAATGATCTCAATGTCGTCCTTGGGGGAGATTCGCCCTTCTACGTGGGTGATGTTGGGGTCTTCATAGCACCTGACGACGTGGGTGATGGCATCCACTTCACGAATGTGCGAAAGGAACTTGTTGCCGAGGCCTTCGCCCTTGGACGCGCCTTTGACAAGGCCGGCGATATCCACAAATTCCAACACGGCGGGGGTGACTTTTTGCGAATTGTAAAGAGCGGCGAGGTCGTCTACGCGCTTATCGGGCACGGGTACGACGCCCACGTTGGGCTCGATGGTGCAGAAAGGATAGTTTTGGCACTCCGCTCCGGCGGAAGTGATCGCGTTGAAAAGGGTGGATTTGCCCACGTTGGGGAGGCCTACGATACCGAGTTTCATTTTTTCGTCCTTTGGCATAACTGCCGATGGTATTTCGTAAAATATAAAGTTATTATACGACCTTCGCGCGCGGAAATCAACTTAATTGCACTAAAAGGCGGAGAAAGGGGGCGGAATGAAATACCTGAAGGCGGTTTTGGTAGGCTTGACGCAAGGGCTGACGGAGTTTTTGCCGGTGTCCAGCAGCGGGCATTTGGCGCTGCTTGCGCGGCTGGGCGTTTGTCCGACGTCGGTCTTTTACAATTTGGCGTTGCACCTTGCCACCCTTGCCGCATTGCTTATCGTGATGCGTAGGGAAGTGAAGGAGCTCCTTCTCCATCCCGTAAAAGGGGAAATAAAATACGTGTTGCTCGCCTCCCTCCCCACGGTGGCGATCGCGCTCCTTGTAAAATGGCTTTTTCCGGAACTGCTTGCGGGACGGCTTCTCGGGTTTGGCTTTTTGCTGACCGCGACGGCGCTCTTTGCTTGTGAGCGGTTTGCCAAACCTTCAGAAAAACCGCTTGACGCCAAAATATCGTTTTTGACGGGGCTTGCGCAAGGGGTGGCGGTGCTCCCGGGCGTTTCTCGAAGTGGGCTCACCATCGCTACGGCGCGCCTTTGGGGCGTGGATGCAGAGCGGGCGGCGAAGTTCTCCTTTCTTCTTTCCGTCCCCGTGATCCTCGGCGGATTTTTGCTGGAAGGTGCTGAAACGGGGTTCTCAGCAGCGGGCGCGGACGGTTTGGAGATCGTCGCCGCGGGGATAGCGGCGTTTCTCAGCGGGCTGTTTGCCGTCAAGTTTATGCTTCGGAAAACAAAAAAAGGGCTGATGCCCTTTGTCCCGTACGTTTTTGTTTTGGGAATTGCGTGTTACTTTTTGCCTTGAGTAGTTAAAAGTCTGAAAAACCGTTCGGGGATGTCGCGGCTTTCCATCCCGTTGGTAACGTCGACGTTGCAGATGCCGTTGCAGGTGGCAATGGCAAGATTCATAGGCGCGTTTTTGCCTATATTTAGGAAGAATTTGACGTTTTTGACGTAGCGCTCTGCGCTCTCGGAAAGGGGGATCGCGCCAACGTTGGAGAGGATGGCGGTTTGACGCACTTTGTTCAGCACCGTTTTGACGAGCTTGAAGAAAGGATATTTGACAAACAGCGGCGAATACTTTACGACGGGGAGGGTGAAGCAGCGGTAAACGTCGTCCACGTGGTCTTTCATGCTTTCCTTGGTGACTTTGGACGCAAACTCTTTGCGCACGACGGAAAGCACGTGAGAGAAAGAAAGGTCCTTTTCGCCTTTTTCCAGATATATCCGCTCAAAACAAACGAAATTTTGCATCGTGCGAGAGGGGAAATACTTGCGTAGATCGATGGGCACAAACAGACAAACCGACTTTTTCAAGGGGAGAGGTTGCCCTTCCAAAACAGCGATGACATAGCAAGCGGCAACGTATTCGGTGATGGTGGCGCCGTGCTCTTTCGCCGCGGCTTTGAGTTCCGCAAGAGGGATCTCGACGGAAAGCAATTCGGGATACGGGCGGCGGCGCCCCGTTTTGCCGATGGCAAACACGCTTTCCCCGTTGTACTTTTTTAAGGAAACGTCGCGGAAAGGCTTCTTTTCCCCGTAACGGAGAAAAGCGTCTTCGAAGACGAGTTCGCGCTCGGGGAGAGAGGTTTCGGCGGCGCCGTCCTTGATCTCGGCGTAGCGCGTCAAAAGGTCGCTTATAAACAGTGCGCCGACGTTGCCGTCCGTCGCGGCGTGAAAGACTTCGAAAACTATCTCATTACCGCAATAAGCAAGGCGGAAGGGGTAGCCGTTGGTATCCTCTTTTAAGAAGGGGGTAAGCGGCGGGCGGCCATCCTCCTTTACGACAAAAGGCGCGTCATTCTTGCGAAGGACGTGCCAGAAGAAAGCGGGTTTTACGGTGGTTTTGAGTACGGGGTAACGGTTTAAAACGTCCGCAAGGCTTTGACCAAGAGCGACAGGGTCCACCTTGCTTTTCATTTGAACGGAAAACCGAAAGTTGCTTTGCGCGCGCTTTGTCCGCATCAGCGGGTACGCGAGCGCGGAAGAATCGATGGGATAGAAATCGCGCTTCATACCTACCGTTAACCGATCGGAAGGGTGATGTGCATCAATTTCAAGAGGGGGTTGTTTGTCATCAAGGGGTTGGCGATCATACCGTTGATCATAAAGTTATCCGCCGTATTTGCCCAGTTCGCGCCGTCGTCGAAGTGCGCGATCAAAGCGCCTACGCCCCACAAGAGGGCAAGCAGGATGGCGAGGTTCATCACCAAGCCGATGATCCTATCGATCTTGCTGGAGAAGGAGTGCTTATCCAAATAAACGTAGATTTTTTTGCGAATGATGTTGCGAATGATCGCAAGGAGGATGACCAAAAGCACCCAAAGGACGATCTCATAAGCGTATTCGGTGATCTTAAATGCAAAGGTCGTGCGGAGGGTCTCGCCCGGGCGAGCGGCTTTTACAACGAAGGAAGCCACAAAGCTGCCCACGTAGGGAACCTTCTCGGTGATGGCTTGCTTGAGGTCCACGCCGTCCACGTAAAGAACGCCGTCGGTCTCGGTGACCGCGCCGTCCAACATCGCGCCGAAATCACCGCCCGAGGGAAGCTTGCTTGCGATGGGGTCCATCAAAACCGTCGCGGGCTTCGTGTAAGTTACGGCGCCGTCCTTTTCGTTTTTCAAGAAGAGGGGGCAGACCGCCGCGGAGATGAATGCGGAGCCGACCATGATGACTAAGAGGAGAAAGAGCCCGAAGAACATCTTCGCGCCGCCTTTGACCAAACCTATGAGGGCGAATAAAACCGCCAAACCTATAATAACAAAATCCATGATATTCATACCCTCATTATAATTAATTTAGCGAACGAACGCAACTTCTTGAAGGCAAAAAGCTGTTTTTCGGTCGAAAAACGCCGTTTGGAACTAAATTTTGCGTCTTTTGGCAATAATAGCGGCATGAAAAAAGAGGAAACCATAGTGATTTGTATCGGAAGCGACCGGGTCTCGGGCGATATGCTCGGCCCGCTGGTGGGCAGCAGGCTCAGGGAGGAATATCATCTTCCCTGCCCGGTGTACGGCGCAGTGGGAGAAAGCGTCAACGGGCTCAATCTCGAAGAATATCTTGCGATGATCCGCCGCAGGCATGACCGCAGTCG
>JAGAAA010000026.1 GCA_017615495.1 Clostridia bacterium | reverse complement strand
TGGAGATAAGGGGATTCTCCTCTTGCTCCTCGCAAGACAAATCGTTTTGTTTTCTTTCTGCCTTGCTCGGAGCTGCGGTCATCGCGGGAAACACCGCACTGTGGTGTTTCCTATTCGCTCTCGGTTCTCATCCCCTGTTAAGCAAAGAAAAAGGTCCAAAGCATTCGCTTTAGACCTCTCTTGGTGGAGATAAGGGGATTCGAACCCCTGACCTATACGATGCGAACGTATCGCTCTACCAACTGAGCCATATCCCCAGGCACCTTTGTATTATAATCCATTGTTTATTTGAAATCAAGCGTTTTTTCGGAATTCTTTTTTGCGCTCAGGTGATGGTCTTGTAGATGAGCGGATCGGGTTTGACGCGCGCTTCCACGATGGAAAAGCACGCCGACAATGCGTGAAGCGCGTCCCCTTTTGCCGCCTCTCCGTACAGGCGCACGAGCGCGTCTCCCTTTTTGACGGCGCTGCCCACTTTGACGGGGACGAGCATGCCGTAGCCGCCCGACGCCTCAAATTCCCGCGCGAGGAAGCCGAGCTTTACGCAATCGATCGCCGCGACGTAGCCGTCTTGTTCCGCGCGGACGATGCCCGCCGCCTGCGAGAGAAGACTCGCCCTCTCCTGCTTTTCAAAAAGGTCCAATGCGCCGCCCTGTGCCGCGATCATCTCTTTGAGTTTGGATAGCGCCTTGCCGCTGTCCAATGCTGCCGCTGCTTGCGCCGCGCCCTCTTCGTCCGAAACGCCCTTTGCCAGCGCGACGATCTTGCCGGCAATGGCAAGGGCAAGGTCGCGCAAGCGACTCTTTTTGCCTTCCAGCACTTCCACGGCGTCGATGACTTCCATCACGCCGCCCACCCCTTCGCCGAGGGGGGAATTCATGTCGCTGAGAACGGCAGCCGCCTTTTTGCCCGATTTCTTTAAGATGTTCACCATCAGTTTGGCAAGCGCCGTCCCCTCTTCCACCGTTTCCATAAAGGCGCCCGCGCCCGTTTTGACGTCCAAAACGAACACCTCCGCCCCGCTCGCCAGCTTTTTTGAAACGACGGAGGAAGCTATCAAGGGCAGGCTTTTTACGGTGCCCGTCTCGTCACGCAGTTTGTACATTGCCTTATCGGCGGGGACAAGTTCTTTGGATTGAGCGATGACCGCCGCCCCGACTTTGTCCACGATGCGCTCCGCTTCTTCCACGGAGATCTCCGTCCTCAGCCCCTTAAAGCATTCCAATTTGTCAATGGTGCCGCCGGTGTGCCCCAGCTTTCTGCCGCTCATTTTGAGGAAAGGCACGCCGCAAGACGCAACGACGGGGGCAATGACGAGGGTGGTGCTATCCGCAACGCCGCCCGTAGAGTGCTTATCCGCATACGGGTACTTGCGCGGCGTAAAGCTAAGCCGCTCGCCCGATTCCACCATCACTTCGGTAAGAAGGGTGGCGTCCTCGTCCGAAAGCCCGCACGCGCAAACCGCGCGCAAAAATTCGGTCATGGTCTCCTTTGACACCTTGCCCGAAAGGTACCCGTCCACGATCTCTTTTAAGGCAGGCTTGCCCACCCGCGCTCCTTTTTTTACAAGGTCGATTGCGTCCATGGCTTCATTTTATCACCCTCGCATGGCCTTTTTCAATAGCGATGTTGACATTGTTTGGGTAAAAATATAAAATAGTAACATAAATTATACTCTGCGGGCATGCCCGCAAAAGGAGTTTTCTATGCCTACCGCATCCGAAATCAGGGCTCGCGCCCGTTATTCCTTGGAGAACAGCATTTTCAGTCAAATTTGGTTGATGTTGCTCGTTTATTCCCTGCTCGTTGCCGTAATCGCGGGGTTGCCCGCCTCCATCGGCTCGGCAGTCGCGCGCAATCCGGCGCTTGCCGCCGCGCTCAGCATCCCGCTTACCATCTGCACCATTTTGCTCAGCGGGCCCTTTGAGTACGCGATGGCTCGCATCTACCTCCGCGTTGCCGGCGGCAACAAAGACGTTTCCGTCTCGGACGTATTCGTCGGGTTCAAGGAGTGCTTTGCGGAATGCGTCATCCTTCAATTCGTTCGCTCCGCGCTCATCTTCCTTTGGAGCTTGCTTTTTATCATCCCCGGCATCATCAAGGCGTACGCTTATTCGATGGCGTTCTATATCTCCCAAGAATCGGGCGGCAAAAAGACCTGGCGCGAATGCTTGGAGGAGAGCAAAACCCTCACCGACGGCTACAAAGGCAAACTTTTCTGCCTTGACCTTTCCTTTATCGGTTGGTTCATCTTGGGCGCTTTGTGCTTCGGCATAGGCATTTTGTGGGTGCAGGTTTACCACCAGCAAGCTCGCGCGCATTTCTACGAGGAACTCAAAGTTATCAAGTACGGCGCGTCCGAAGTTGAGGATGCCCCCAAGGCGGAGGGTGAGGACGACGTGGTCTTCAAAGATCCCTTCGAAGAGGAAGACGACTGACACAATGACTGCCCGCGGCAAGAGGAGTGACCCAATGAAAAAACTGATCTGCATCCTGCTTCTTTTCGCCCTGCTTTTGACCACGGCGCTTTGCGCCTCCTGCGGCAAAAAAGAGACCGACGACGCCCTCGCCACCATCCAAAAGTGGCAAAGCACTTATACGGCGGGTGACTTTGGCATCCGCAGCAAGAAAAACCCGTTTGTGGAGATAACCCTCGGCACCGGCGAGACCATCCGCTTGGAGCTTTACCCCTCCGTCGCGCCCCGCTCGGTGGAAAACTTCATCACATACGTTGAGGAAGGGTTTTACGAAGGGGTGGCGTTTCACCGCATCATTGAAGGGATGATGATCCAAACGGGCGGCTTCGTCATTGAGGACGGCGCGTTCGTCCACAAGACCGCCACGCACGACGCCATCAAAGGGGAATTTCGCGCAAACGGCGTCAACAATTCCCTTGCGCACACTCGCGGCGTGATCTCCATGGCGCGCACGACCGTATACGACAGCGCTACGTCGCAGTTTTTTATCTGTTCCGATTCCGTCCCCTCTTGGGACGGGCAATACGCCGCCTTCGGCTGTGTGATCGATGAGGAAAGTATGGCGGTAGTCTCCCGTCTGGAAAAGTTGGAAACGCACGAGGAGACTCTTTACGACGGAAACTCGGGTTCAAACGCCTCGGACGTCCCCATCCCGCACGTCATCATCAAAAAAGTAACGCTCGTTAAAGTGTGACGAAAAAGTCCGTGGGAGCTCCACGGGCTTCTTCTTTTTATTATCAATAATTCTCGGCGCTGATCTCAAAATAGCTTTGCGGATGGGCGCAGGTGGGGCAGATCTCCGGCGCTTTTTCGCCGACGACGATGTGACCGCAGTTGCGGCACTCCCAAACCTTGACCGAGCTCTTGGCAAACACTTGCGCGGTCTCGATGTTTTTCAAAAGCGCGCGATAGCGTTCCTCGTGATGCTTCTCGATGGCTGCCACGGCGCGGAACTTCGCCGCAAGCTCGGGGAAGCCTTCCTTCTCTGCCGTTACGGCAAAGCCTTCGTACATATCCGTCCATTCAAAGTTTTCGCCGTTTGCCGCCGCCGCAAGGTTCTCCGCGGTGCTGCCGATGCCGTCCAGCTCCTTGAACCACATCTTGGCGTGCTCCTTTTCGTTGTCCGCCGTCTTTAAGAAGATATCGGCGATCTGCTCAAAGCCTTCCTTCTTTGCCTTGGAGGCAAAATAAGTGTATTTGTTCCTCGCCTGCGACTCCCCTGCGAAAGCCGCTTCGAGGTTCTTTTCCGTTTGCGTTCCTTTATAAATGTTTTTGGACATAGTTTTCTCCTTTAAAAAGGCGACGTTTTCACGCCGTTTCGTTTTTTAATTGTACTATAAAACGAAGCAAATTGTCAATGCAAGCCCCCTCCTCCCCCTTAAGAAGGGGTGGGCACCGCCCCTTGCGGAAGCGGTGCCCGGAAAAGGAAGGAAGTTAGAAAAAGTCTTTGTTATCTGATGCGGCCGGGCCCCATGCCGCCTTGTCCGCCGGGGCCTCCCGCGCCGCCCATTCCGCCCATCCCGCCGGTGGTGCCGGTGGTTGCGGTGAGAGTGGTGGAAGAATTTCCGTAAGTCAGCGTGTAACTGCCGGAGGTCATTTCCGCCGTGCTGATCACAACGTTGGCAAACGCTTTGGGCGCCGTAAAGGACGTGATGACCTCGCCGGAAGAGTTCTTCAAGGTGACCGTCGTCCCCGCGCTGATGGAAACGTTTGCCGTCACCATATATTGCGTTGCGCCCACGGGGTCCATCGCTTCGCGGCAAAGGGCAATGACCGTGCCGCCCGAAATGGTGGTGCCGCTTTCGCTATCCAAGGCGGAGTTGCCGCCGTTTTCCGGTCCGAACACCGTCACGACGCCGCCCGAGATCAACAGTTTGCCATTGCTATCCAGTCCGTCGCCCGAACAAGTGACCGTAACGGTGCCGCCGGTGATCAGAATGTAATAGGAATAGTTTTTGAGGTCGGCGTTTGCCGCGTTGACGCCGTCGTCCTTGGCGTTTACGGTGACGGTGCCGCCCGTGATCTCCACCGCCGCGCCCTCGATGCCTTCGTAGCTCTTGGTGATGGTGACGGTGCCGGCAGTGATCTTGGTCAGATATTCCGCGTGGATGCCGTCGTCGCCCGAAGCGATGGTGAAAGTGCCGCCCGCGATCAAAAGGTTGCCTTTGCTGTGGATGGCGTCGTCGTTGGCGTTGATGCGGAAGGTGCCGCCCGTGATGACGATGGCGTAGTTTTCCTCGTAGGTGGCGGGGTAATCCGTTTCGTTGTCGTTTTCATCCGTCAGCACGATGCCCGCAACCTTGATGGCTTTGCCATCCGCCGCGTCGGAACTGCGTTCGGTCACCGTGGCGGGCGCGCCGCCGTTGGTGGTGACGGTAATGACGTCCTCTTCCCCGTTTGCAATATAAAGGCAGTTGTTCGCCGCGATGCCGTCGTCGCCGGCGGTCAAGGTCATGCTCGTGTTTTCAATATAGATGTAGCCCGCCGTTTTGTCCGCCGCGTAAGAGAGGGCTTCCTCCTCGCTTTCGGGCTCGACGTCGGTTTTGACCGCGTCGTTGCCCGCCGTAACGGTCAGGTCTGCATTTTTCAATACGATGGCGTTATCCGCTTTGACGCCGTTTTTGACCGCGGTAACGGTGACGTGTGCGTCAAGCACGGTCAAGGTGTCCTTCACTTTGATACCGCTTGCGTCCTCCCCCACCGCCGTCACGGTCAGCGTGCCGCTGCCGTTGATGGTCAAGGAGCACTTCTTCGCCTGGATGGCGGCGCCGTCCCCATCCGCTTCGGTGTCGCCGGCGCTATCCGAAACGGAATTCACCGTACCGTCCGCAATTGTCAAAACGCGCAGGGAATCGCTTTGCTTAAACACGATGGCGGCGCACGCTTGGCTGTCAAGGGTGGTGATGCTCGCGCCGTTTAAAACGATGCGCACCGTGCCTTCCACGTTTTTTGCCACTTCCACCGCGCCGGAGAGGGTGCCGGAAAGCACGTACGTGCCCGCCGCCTTGATGGTCAAAACGTTATCTTTAAAAGCGGTGCCCGTAGGCGCGTTGTCTTTCGTAAGGGTAGTTAAGTCGATGCTTACCGCACTGTCTTCCGTTACGGACGTTGCTTGCTGCTCTTCCGAAACCGTCACCGCTTCGCTTGCCAAATAATCGGACGCGCTTTGGGTGGAAAGGGTTTCGTCCACTTCCGTCTTTGCCGCCTCCACCTCGCTTTCCGATACGGTGGTCGAGCCCGTGCCGCTCGTCCCGGTCCCCGTCGACTCTGTCAACCCGGAGCACGCCGAAGCCATAACTGCGACAAGCGCCAAAACCAAAATCAATGCTATCCATTTTTTCATAAAAGCGTCCTCCTTTGTCTTTTATCAACTTCATTATGCGGGGGAAAACTTAAATC
>JAGAAA010000025.1 GCA_017615495.1 Clostridia bacterium | reverse complement strand
TATCCTCGCTGGGAAGTTACGCGGATCACTTTATCCCACTTTCGGAGGAGCAACTCAAGGCGCAGGATTCTTACTCTTACACCGTGAATGAAAACGAGTACGGTTTGGGGTTTGACACCTATTGGAGCGTTTCGGAAGGCAGCGTTCCCACCCTTAAGAAGGTACCCACCGTAAGCGAAGGCCCCTCTTTGAAACTGACCATCGCATCCGAAGTAACGGATCACGTCTTCTCCTATGATCTTATGCTTGAAGACGCCTTCCTTCCCACCTATTTTGACCTCAACTTAACCTCCACCAACCGCGTCCTCGGCTACGGCTTGAACGATATATTAACCGATATCGACGCAAGTCTTAACGACCTTTACGCCGACGGCGACACCGCCAGGATCAAGATCTCCGCGGAAGGGTTCGACGACCTGATCATCAGCCGCTCGGTCAGCGGCACCACTTCTGTCAGCACTTACCTCGTGTATGGGCTATACACGAATTACGAAACCCCCGCCCAAATCTTCAGCGGCTTTAAGATCATCGATGCGGGCAGGTTCACCACCTACGATTACACGAAAGCAAAACACATCACCATTACCTTCCTCGCCCCCGGCGCGGAAGTATAAAGGAGGAAATTATGAGCATAGCGGACGAGATCTTTATCAGCAACGTCAAAGACATCCTTGAAAACGGCGTCAGCGACGCGGATATGCAAGTGCGCCCCCGTTGGGAAGACGGCACCCCCGCGCACACCATCAAAAAGTTTTGCGTCGTAAACCGTTACGACCTGCAAAAGGAATTCCCCATCACCACCCTCCGTTACACCAATTTCCGCGCGGCGTTGGATGAGATCCTTTGGATCTGGCAAAAAAAGAGCAACGACATCCATCAGCTCAACTCGCACATTTGGGATGCTTGGGCGGATGAAAACGGCACCATCGGCAAGGCGTACGGCTATCAGCTCGGCGTCAAGCACATTTACAAGGAAGGCGAATTTGACCAAGTGGACCGCATTTTGTACGACCTCAAAAACAACCCGTCCTCTCGCCGCATCATGAGCAACATTTACGTCCACGCCGACCTGCACGAGATGGCGCTTTACCCCTGCGCATACTCAATGACCTTCAACGTGGCAAACGGCAAGCTCAACGCCATTTTAAACCAGCGTTCGCAGGACTTTTTGACCGCCAACAACTGGAACGTCGTACAATACGCCCTTCTGGTGCATATGTTCGCGCAAGTCAGCGGGCTTGAAGTTGGCGAATTCGTGCACGTCATCGCGGACGCGCACATCTACGACAGGCACGTAGATATGATCAAGGAAGTCATCGCCAAAGAGCCGCTTCCCGCCCCCAAACTCATTATGGACAAGAGCATCAAAAACTTCTACGACTTCACGGTGGATAGCTTCTCGTTGGAGAACTACGAATACCACAAGCTCGGCAAGAAGATCCCGGTGGCAGTATAATGAATGCGATCGCGGCGGTAAACTTAAAAGGATACATCGGCAAAGGCGGCGACCTGATGTACAACATCAAGGAGGATATGGCCTTCTTTGTCCGCACGACCAAAGGCAAAACGATGGTGATGGGCAGGCGCACCCTTCTTTCCCTTCCCGGCGGCAAAGGCTTAAAAAACAGGACCAACATCGTGCTTTCCCGCACGATGACGGCGGAGGAAGGCAAGGAGCGCGACGTACTTATCGCGCGGGACGTAAACGACCTTTTTGAACTTTTGCGCTCCCTCGGCATCCCCGAAGAAGAGGTCTTCGTGATCGGCGGCGGGGAGATCTACTCCCTCTTGCTTCCTTACTGCAAAACTCTTTATATCACCCGCGTGCTTTCGGAGGAGGAAGGGGAAGTGAAGTTCCCCGTGATCCCCGCGGAGTTTGCCCTCACCCAAGGCGAAGTGAATTACTGCGGCGACCTCGCCTACCGCTTTGACACCTATGTGCGAAACCGTTAAGACGCGCGGATACGCAAAAATCAATCTTTTTCTTCGCATTCTTGAAAAGAAGAACGACTATCACGAGATAGAAACTCTTTTGCAAAGCATCGATCTTTTTGACGAGATCACTCTTTCCAAAAGTGATAGCGACGATATCGTCAGCGATTTTGAAGGGGATAATTCCCTTGTCGTTCTTCAAAAACTAAAGGATACCTTTCACCTGGGCGGCATGCGCCTTTCCATCAAAAAGAACATCCCTCTCGGCGGCGGGCTGGGCGGCAGTACGGCGGATGCGGCTGCGGCGGCGCTTGCCTGCGCAAGCCTTTGGAAACTCAACTTGCCGCTCGTTAAGCAAACGGTTGCGCCCCTTTTCGGCGACCTTGCCTTCCAAATGATCGGCGGAACGGCCATCGTGCGCGGCTTTGGCGAAAAGGTGGATCTTTTGCCTTCCCTCCCCCTCTTCCACGTATTACTTGCCTTTCCGCAAAAAGGGGTTTTAACAAAAGAAGCGTACGAACTTTCCGATTCTCTCAAAAAAGGGACGGGCAGCGGGTTTGAACTCTATTGCGCGCTTACAAGGTATGAAAAAGCGGATCGTTATTACCTAAATGACCTTCTTCCCGCCGCGGTGAAACTCAACGACGAGATCGCCCCCTTGCTTGAAAAAATGCGGGACGAAAAAGCCTTCCTCACGGGCATGACGGGGAGCGGCAGCACTTTGTTTTCCCTTTACCGCAACCTTGAGGACGCCAAGAAGGCGGCGGCAACTTTGCCCGTCCGCACCCTCGTTACGCATACCACCGATTCATTTATCGCAAAATAAGTCAAAATCGCTTTATTTTACGGAAAAATAACTTTATAATATAAACACAACAATTTTTCTACGGAGAAAGAGTATGCCTAAGCAAGAACAATTCGTTAAAGAAATTACCGATATGAACGTGGACTTCGCGCGTTGGTACACCGACGTGATCTTGAAGACCGAGCTCGTGGATTACGGCCCCGTCAAGGGCACGATGATCATCCGCCCTTACGCCTATGCCATTTGGGAAAACATCCAAGCGGAGCTCAACACCCGTTTTAAAAAGACCGGGCACAAAAACGCCTACTTCCCGATGTTCATCCCGTACAGCTACCTCGTAAAAGAGGCGGAGCACGTGGAAGGCTTCGCGCCCGAAGTAGCTTTGGTCACCCACGTTGGCAATGAGGAACTGCCCGAAAAGCTCGTGGTACGCCCCACGTCCGAAACCATCATCTGCGACAGCTACGCCAAATGGGTAAAGAGTTGGCGCGACCTGCCCATCCTCATCAACCAATGGGCAAACGTCGTCAGGTGGGAAAAGACCACCCGCCCCTTCCTCCGCACGTCGGAGTTCCTGTGGCAGGAAGGTCACACCGTTCACGAGACCCCCGAAGAGGCTCAGGAAGAAACCTTGAAGATGCTTGAAGTTTACCGCGAATTTGCGGAAAACGTCCTCGCCATCCCCGTTTTGGTGGGCAGAAAGAGTGAGAAAGAAAAGTTTGCCGGCGCACAAGCGACGTACGGCATGGAAGCCATGATGCTTGACGGCAAGAGCCTGCAAGCGGGCACCAGCCACTACTTCGGCGACAATTTCAGCAAAGCGTTTGAGATCAAATTTGCTTCCAAGGAAGGCGACCTCAAGTACGTTTACCAAACCAGCTGGGGCACCTCCACCCGTATGATAGGCGCCCTCATCATGGCGCACGGCGATAACCGCGGCCTTGCCCTTCCCCCGAAGGTGGCGCCCGTTCAGGCGATCATCATCCCCATCGCGGCGCACAAAGGCGGCGTGAACGAAAAGGCGGAGGAGATCAAGACGGCGCTTGAAAACGCAGGCGTCCGCGTAGAGGTGGATTACCGCGACCAAAGCACCGGTTGGAAGTTCAACGAGTGGGAAATGAAGGGCGTGCCCGTCCGCATCGAGGTCGGCCCGCGCGATATTGAAAACGGCGTCGTCACCGTTGCCCGCCGCGATGACTTTTCTAAGACGCAGGTCAAGATCGAGGACCTCACCACCGAGATCCCCGCTCTCCTTGACACCATCCAAAAGAACATGCTTGAAAAAGCCCGCAAGTTCCGCGACGCGCACATCGTGGTCTGCGAGGATATGGATGGGCTCACCGCCGCCGTCAACAGCGGAAACTTTGTGAAGGCTATGTGGTGCGGAAGCCGCGCTTGTGAAGACAAGGTGAAGGAACTCACCGGCGCTTCCACCCGCGTGATGCCCTTTGACCAGACCCCCGTGGGCACCAAGTGCGTCTGCTGCGGCAAGAACCTCCTCGAAGGCGAAGGCAAGGTCATTTACTTTGCAAAGGCCTACTAAACCAAAACTTATCTATAACAAAAAAAGCACTCGGTTGATTCCGAGTGCTTTTGTTTTACAATGATCATTTATTGTTTTCTGCGTCTTTCTCTTGCTCAAACAAACCATAACGTTTGAAGACCATTTCCTTTTGCATCTTAAACTCCTCTTCCGTAAATATTCCGCTATCAAGAAGTTCTTTTGCTTCCTTAAGAAGCGCAGTCGCATGAGAAAACGCCGTCCCATAATCGTCTTTTACCGACACGGCAGATGCAACCGCAACGGACGCGTTACCACGCCGCAAAGAAAGTATCCCATAAATCAAGGAAAGAATAAAACATATCGATGCCACCGACGACGCACCTACGCACAACCAATATCCAATCAACGCTTCAACACCGTGGATAAAGACAAACGAAACGCCAAGGAGCGCTTGCGAAACAAACGTTGCCACCCATGTACCGATTACAAGTTTTGAGCGCTTCCTTGAAAGGATCAACATAATCAGCGATGCAATTAAAAGTACAGCGCCGAAAAGGGGCATAATCCCAGTTTCACGATAACATATGTCGCATCTGGGATTGCTATAGAGAACATGATCTCCGAACATTATTATGGTTCCTACAGTTGCAAGCGCTACCGCAATAGCAAAAATAATTATAGACAAAACCCATAAAACACTTGCCCCTGCGCTTATCGGCTGCGTCGAATTCACTTTTCCTTTTACAGATGAAGAACTCTTGTTTTTGTTAACAAGAATTATAATTGAAAAAACAAAAGTTATACCGATTGCGCCAGCGCCGCCAACACATAAATACCATCCTAACCAAGCAATGGCGGCATGATTCCATTTTAAAAGAACAACAGATGTATACAAAAACACTTGAGCTATAATCGTAGCAACCAATGCGCCGATCACATTCTTCTTTTTCTTTTTTGTAAGAATAAAGAAAATCAAAAACCCGTTGTTTGTCTTTCTTTGGTGCTTTTGCATAAAAAAGTGCTTTATCTTCTTCATCAAATTCAAAACCAATTCGATATTGTTTTGCATCATCACTATCAAATGATATTTTTC
>JAGAAA010000145.1 GCA_017615495.1 Clostridia bacterium | reverse complement strand
CAAGGCACCAGCCCTGCTGGTGTAGCTCAATCGGCAGAGCAGCTGATTTGTAATCAGCAGGTTGTTGGTTCGAATCCGATCACCAGCTCCACATCCGGAGAGATTCCCGAGTGGCCAAAGGGAGCAGACTGTAAATCTGTTGTCACCGACTTCGATGGTTCGAATCCATCTCTCTCCACCAAAAAATAGACCTAAAGCAGTTTTGCTTTGGGTCTGTTTTTTTATCAAAACTTGACTCGGAAAAACAATTTAATGTGCATAATCTGTATTGTTTTTTAACCACAAATATGGCATAATATATTCAAATGTTGAGGGGTATCTAATTAGGAGAGACGATGAAACACTACATTATTGCAAAATTTAAGGATAAAAAGGATACGGAAAGGCTGCTGCCGGAGATTTGCCGCTTGTTTGACAAAGCGCTGCTCATCGAGGGCGTGACAGACGTAAAGGTGCATCCCTCTTGCAGCAGCAGGGAAAACCGCTACAGCATCATGATCGAGATGACCATGACGCAAGAAGGTTTGCTTGCCTACGACGCTTCGGAAATGCACAAGGAATGGAAACGTACTTACGGCGACAAAATAGAAAGCAAAGCGATATTCGATTGTGAAGAATAAACGCTCCCTTTGGGAGCGCTGTTTTTTAACTAATACTAAATTACGATTAAGTCGATCTCCCTAAAGTTGACATTTTTTACTATATGTCATATAATATATGCAATGTATAGGAGGTGCAGTTATGCCACAAGTTTCCTTATGGGTATGGCTCGGCGTTGTCGTGGTTGCGACGGTGGTTGAGCTTTGCACGATGGACATGACGTCCATTTGGTTTGCCGCCAGCGGTATTGTCGCTTTGATCTTAAGCGCCTTCCCGCAGATCCATTGGCTGGTGCAATTGATCGTGTTTATCGTACTTTCCTCGGTGTTTATCGTCGGATTGCGCCCGATCTGCCGCAAGATCATGCTCAGGCACATGAACGAGAAAACAAACGTTGATTCCTTGATCGGTAAAAAGGTGTTTATGATCGCTACCGCCAAGTTTGGTCAGATGGGCGCGGTAAAGATCGCCGACGTGGTTTGGAGCGTCGTCCCCGAAGACGAGTTGCAAACCATTGAAGAAGGCAAGATCGTAGAGATCGTAGCCATCAACGGCAACAAACTCATCGTAAAAGCAGTTGAAGAAGCAGACAACAAATAGGAGGTTTAAACTATGAATGCAGCAGAAATCGTATTAATGGTACTCGGCATCGTCATCCTTGCCGTTTTGGTCACCGGTATTCGCGTGGTCAGACAGGCGACGGCGGTCACCGTCGAGCGCTTGGGTAAATACCGCAAAACGCTTGAGACCGGCGTGCATTACGTGCTCCCGATCTTTGATAAAACTTCGCGTCCTATCTCTCTTAAAGAGATAGTGGCCGATTTTAAGCCGCAACCCGTGATCACCAAGGATAACGTCACGATGCAGATCGACACCGTCGTTTACTTCCAGATCACCGACGCAAAACTTTATACTTACGGCGTGGATAAGCCGCTCTCCGCAATTGAGAACCTTACCGCCACGACCCTTCGTAACATCGTTGGTGAGCTTGAGCTCGATGAGACCTTGACTTCCCGCGATACGGTCAATTCCAAGATGCGCATCATCCTTGATGAAGCCACCGACCCGTGGGGCATCAAGATCAACCGCGTGGAGCTTAAAAACATCCTCCCCCCCAAGGACATCCAGGAAGCCATGGAAAAGCAGATGCGCGCCGAGCGTGAACGCAGAGAGGCCATCCTTCGCGCCGAAGGTGAGAAGAAGAGCAACATCCTCGTAGCGGAAGGTGAAAAGCAAGCCAAGATCCTTCGCGCAGAAGCGGATAAGGAATCCAAGATCCTCGCCGCAGAAGCCGAGAAGGCGGCGCTCATTGCCGAGGCGGAAGGTAAAGCCACCGCCGTTGACCTCATCAACAAAGCCAATCCGAACAGCGCGTATATCACGCTGGAAGGGTTCCGCGCATTGATCGAGCTTTCTAAGGGTGAGTCCACCAAGATCATCATTCCGTCCGAACTTCAAAACCTCACCGCAACTTTGGCGGCGCTGAAAGAGGGCGTGACCGACAGCAAAAAGAAGTAAAAAACAAAAAAACTGCCGCGCAGGGTAACTTGCGCGGCTTTTTTTACGTGGTCAACTTCGTTTTTAAAAAGGAGAGGATCTTGCTTTCCAGCCGGGAGACTTGCACTTGCGAAACGCCCAATATCTCCGCCACTTCGCTTTGCGTTTTGTCACGGTAATACCTTAAAAGGATGATCTTTTTATCCCGCTCGTCGAGATTTTGGATGAGGTCCTTTAGCATGATGCGGTCGATGAGGTCTTCGGTTTTGTCCACCGTGCGGATGTTGTCGATAAGGTACGCGCCGCTGTCGTCATCGTACTTTTCGTACAAGGATACCGGCATATGGGTGCTGTCCATCGTGAAAACCACTTCGTAAGCGTCGACGTTGAAGTGCCGGGCGATCTCGTCAACGGTGGGCTCGCGGCCGTTTTCGCCGCGGAATTCATCCGTATACTTGTTGATCAAAAGGGCTAGCGTCTTTGTGGAGCGGGAGACCTTAACGGGGCCGTCGTCACGGATCTGACGCTTGATCTCGCCGTTGATCATCGGCACGGCGTAGGTGGAAAAACGTACGCCGAAGGCTGGGTTGAAGTTCATCATTGCCTTATATAGCCCCAGTGACCCGAGTTGGATCAGATCGTCGTATTCGATCACCGTATTACGATACCTGCGAATAATGCTTTTGATCAAAGGCATATTTTCGGCAAGAAGGGTGCTTTTTGCCTTCTCGTCGCCTTGTTGCGCCTCTAAGATCAATCGCATGGTCTCCTCGTGGTCAAGCATGCTGTTTGATCGCTTTTCGCATCGTTACGCGGGTGCCGCGCCCCGGCTCGGAACGGACTTCGAGCTCGTCCATAAAGGCTTCCATGATGGTGAAGCCCATCCCGCTGTGTTCCTCGGCGGATTTTGTGGTATAAAAGGGCTTTTTCGCCTGGTTGACGTCCGCAAATCCGATGCCTTCATCCGTGACGGTGATGGTGATCACTTTGTCGTCGTAGATGGCGACTTCTACTTCCGCCTCGCCCGAACGCTCTGGGTAGGCGTGTGCTATTACGTTGGTGACCGCTTCCGAAACGGCGGTCTTGATGTCGTTGATCTCCTCCAGCGAGGGGGAAAGCGGGGTGCAAAACGCGGCTACGGCGGCGCGCGCAAAGCCTTCGTTTCCGACGACTGCCGGCAGGTTGATTTTTACGTGATTGGTCAATTTCATAGTTATACCGCCTTTATAATTTGATATAAGCCGCTGATGCGGAAAACCTTGTCGATTTGCGAATTCAGGTTGGTGACGCAAAGTTCCGCGCCTGCTTGAGTCAGTTTTTTATACCTGCCCAAGAGTACGCCGATGCCCGTACTGTCCATAAACGCCACCTTTTTAAAATCCAAAATCAGACGATGACAATTTGCGCGGATGGTTTTATCCAAAAACTCTCTGGTTTGTCCGGCGCTTTTTTCGTCGAGTTCTCCGTCGAGGGCGACCACGACCACGCCGTCTTTTACGCTGCTTGAAAACTCCATAATTCCCTCCGAAAACTATGTTACCTCAGGCGCGCGCTCCTGTCGGAAGGGGATTTTGCCGTAACGAAATACATTTGACGGTATTTTGTCGAGGCGGACGGTATAGAAACGAGGGGTTTTGCCAAAACTCAGCCTATGAAAGACACGCTTGAAAAGCAAAATCACTCTGAGATCAAAAACTACGACGAGCCGGAAAGCTACCGAAAGATCAAGGAAGCGGAGAGTTTCAGAAATGTTAAGTAGAACGGAATATTTAAAGTTGGACAAAAAAATAGCGCCCAAAAGCAAGGAAGGGCAAACGCTTTTTCTCGCTTTTGTGGTGGGCGGGCTGATCTGCATGATCGGACAGGGCGTCAACGATCTTTTTAAGCTGGCTATTCCCTCCGCCGATGAAAAACTTTTGGGGGAGATCACTTCTACCGTGATGATCTTTCTCGGGGCGGCGTTGACCGGCTTCGGGCTTTACGATAGGATAGGCAAGTTTGCGGGCGCAGGCTCCATCGTGCCCATCACGGGCTTTGCCAATTCGGTAGTATCGCCCGCAATGGAATACCGCTGTGAGGGCGTCGTTTTCGGCGTGATGTGCAAGATGTTCGTGGTGGCGGGGCCGATCATCGTCAGCGGCGTCAGTTCCTCCATTGTCGTCGGGCTTATTTATTGGATCATAGGACTCTTAAAATGACGGGGCAAACTATCTTTTTTAAAAACAAACCGCGCGTGATCGCCGGGTACTCTATCGTCGGGCCAAAGGAAGCGGCGGGGCCGTTGGACCCGTACTTCCACAAACGGCTCCGAAAGGATGATTTTGGGCAAAAATCCTACGAAAAAGCGGAATGCAAGCTGCATATGAGCGCTATTTCGGGCGCAATCATCGCCGCGGGGCTTGCTCCCAAGGACGTTGACGTAAACATCGGCGGCGACCTTTTAAACCAAATTATCACCTCTTCCTTTTCCGCGCGGGAACTGGACATTCCTTTTGTGGGGATGTACAGCGCTTGTTCCACCTTCGGGCAGGCGCTGATCGTGGGCGCTGCGCTGATCGACGGCGGGTATATCTCTCGCGCGGCGTGCAGTACGAGCAGCCACTTTTCCACCGCGGAAAGGCAGTATCGTTATCCGTTGGAACTCGGCACGCAAATGACGCCAACTTCGCAATGGACGGTGACGGGCGCGGGATGCACCCTCCTCGGAAAGGAGGGCGGAAACGTTTGCGTAGAAAGCGCCACGGTGGGCAAAGTGGTGGATTTTGGCGTAAGCGACGCCAACAATATGGGGGCGGCAATGGCGCCCGCCGCGGCAAAAACCGTGCTGCAGCACCTCAAAGACACCGGCAGGGACGTTTCTTATTACGATTATATCGTAACGGGCGACCTGGGCGTTTACGGTAGCCGCTTATTCTTGGAACTTTTGCAAAGCGACGGCGTCAACGCGGCGGAGAAACATAAGGATTGCGGCGAAATGATCTTTGACAAAAAGCAACGGTGCCCGCAGGGCGGCAGCGGCGCGGGGTGCAGCAGCGTGGTTTTCAACTCGTATTTTTTGCACCAAATGCGGGCGGGAAGCGTAAAAAGGCTTTTGCTTGTGCCCACGGGCGCGCTGCTTTCAAAACTTTCCTCGTTGCAAGGCGAAACCATCCCCGGCATTGCAAACGCGGTATCTTTTGCGGTGGAGGACGTATGTTAGCGGTTTATTTGCGCGTGTTTTTGGTTGGCGGGATCGTTTGTTTGATCGGACAACTACTTATCAATTTGACGAAAATGACTTCCGCAAAAATACTGGTCACCTTTTTGCTTCTCGGCGTGGTGCTTGAGGCGGTGGGCGTCTTTGACGCCATCAAAGAGTTTGCGCGCGCAGGCATCACCATCCCCATCACCGGATTTGGCTCCACTCTTACAAAAGGGGCGATAGAAGGGGCAAAAAAGAATGGCTTGCCGGGCGCCTTGACGGGCGGGATGCAAGCCGCGGCGGCAGGGCTATCCTCTGCCATCTTCTTCGGATTTTTGATCAGTTTGATTTTTAAAGCGAGGACGAAAGTGTGATCAGTTTAATGCAAGAAGCGGCGCTTTTAAGCGAAAAACGCGCACTTCGTAAGGGCGGAGCCCCATGGTTTGATTGAGCGTTTTGCTGACGACGTCGTAATTGCAAATTTCGCACAGGGCGCTTTCGTTTGAGAACTCGGAAGGCGTCCGCACGTTGACGTGCTTATGCGTCGGATTGGCGATAAAGAGCAGTCGCTCGGTTTGATCCTCGCGCAGGAAGCAAACGAAGTTTCCGTAGGAAAAATCCTTAAAATTACCGCTTTTTATTGCGGAAGAGCCCTTACGGAAGGCGATCATGCGGCGATAAAAGGTAAAAACGCTCTTTGGGTCGGCGCTTTGCGCAAGCAAATTGATCTTATGGTAATTCTCATTGACGGGGAAGGCTGAAAACGCCGCCGCCGTAAACGCGCCGTGGGGAACGTTGTCCCATTGAAAAGCCGAGCGGGAATGGAACAGCAAGGGATCAACTTGCCCCTTATTGCGCAAATCGGATTTTGTGAAGGTGAAATCGGTCATACCGATCTCTTCCCCTTGGTAAAGAACGGGGGCGGAAACCGAGAAAAGCAGCATTGCCGCCAAGAGTTTTGCCGCCGGAAGGTAGTTTTCATCCGAGAGGGAAAGGATCTTTGAGATCAGTCGCGTGTGATCCTTATCTTCAAAACAAACGGAAAGCCGCTCCGCAGAAGGGGACTTTTGCAAGGAAAGATAGGTTTTTACAAAATCCTTAAGAGAAAATGAGGTCGGACAAGCAATGCGCGTGGCGGAAAGCAGGCATTCGGAGAGGAGTCCGTCAGCAACGGGCTTTTCACTTTCAAGCAGATAGGGGTAAAGCCCCGGTTCCACGGCGTCGGCTTGGATAAAAACGGGGAATTCGTTTGCGAATTTCTCTTTGAGCGCAAGAAGAATGCGGTAAAGGTCTTTGCCTTCCTCAAAAAAGTCCTCGCTGAGCTTATAAGGCGGCTTTTGAGCGCCCCAAAGGGGCTTTCTTGCCGAGAAATACGCGTTTTCGACAAAGAACCCGTCCACGCCTTTTTCTTTCCAAAAACGGAAAACGTCAGAGATATCCTTGCGGACGCGCGGGTTGTCGTAATTCAGTTCGGGATAATTCTCCCCATAAAAACTGCGATACCACTCGTTTGTTTTGGCATCAAAAGACCACAACGGGGTTTTGAAACGGGTCTTTTTGTTGTCCGGCGGCGATTTTTTGCGGCCGACTTGCCAAGTATAGTACTCACGATAGGGGTTTAAGGAAACGGATTCCTTGCTTTTTTCAAACCAAGGGTGCGAAACCGACGTTGCGGAAAGGGGGAAGGATAAGAATACCTTCAGACCGCTTTCGTGCGCTTTTGAAACGAGTTCTTCAAAATCATCTATCGTACCGATGGCGGGGTTGACGCGACAAAGATCCGTAGGCGCAAAAAACAGATCCTCCGAAGTGGTTTCAAACAAAGAGGATAGGACGATGACGTCCGCGCCGAGCGAAACGAGATAGGGCAATTTTGAAAGGATGCCCTTCAGGTCACCGACGCCGTCGCCGTCGGAATCGAAGAAACTTTTGGGATAGATCCCGTAAAAAACGGCGTTTTTGAAGTTGTCAGTCGCGGTAGATGGTTCCATATCTAAAATTATATAACAAAATCGGGCGTTTTGTAAATATCGCAGGCGGCTAAAAAACAGAATTCTATTGATTATTTGATCAAAATACTGTATAATAAATAGCGGTGAAATTATGTACCAATCGCTTTATCGCAAATACAGACCCGATACCTTTGAAAAAGTTATCGGACAAGATCACATCACCAAAACTTTGGTGAACCAAATCAAAAGCGGCAACATTGCGCACGCCTATCTTTTGACGGGTACTCGCGGCACGGGTAAAACCTCCGTCGCAAGGATCTTTGCGCGCGCCATTAACTGCCTTTCGCCCAAGGACGGCTCTCCTTGTGGGGAATGTGAGTGTTGCAAAAAGCTGCTTTCCGGCACAAGCCTTGACGTTGTTGAGATCGACGCCGCAAGCAACAATTCGGTCGACGACGCCCGCGCCATCCGCGACAACGTCCGTTACGCGCCCGTTGACTGCAAGTACAAGGTTTATATCATCGACGAAGTGCATCAGCTTTCCGGCGCCGCGTTCAACGCTCTGTTGAAGACGCTGGAGGAGCCACCGGCACACGCCGTCTTCGTCCTCGCCACGACGGAAGTACAAAAGATCCCCGCGACCATCATGAGCCGCTGTCTTCGTTTGGACTTCCACCTCGTTCCGCAAGAAACCCTTGAGGAGCACGTAGCCAAGATCTTTGATCTCGAAGGCGTCAAGTACACCAAGGAAGGCGTAAGCGCCATTGCCGCCGCAGGCGAGGGCAGCGTGCGCGATACCTTGTCCGTAGCGGATATGTGCGTTTCCTATTCCGACGTGGTGGATTACGATAGCGTCCTCGGCGTTTTGGGCGCCAACGATCCCCAGATGATCGCCAAGATCGCTTTGGCGGCGTTGTCCGGCGAT
>JAGAAA010000144.1 GCA_017615495.1 Clostridia bacterium | reverse complement strand
CTTCCTTTCGTTCGGAGCAAAGCGCCGCGCGCAGGGCGGAAGCGGAAGGCTCCGCGCTGTCGATTTTGTCGCCGTGGTAATCCCCCGACCGCTTGACGGTGTGCGGGGTGACGCCGCCGCGTTTTTTTATGGCGCGAAGGTATTCGATCGCCAAAATGTTGTTGGGTTTGGTAAGGTCCGCTACCGCAATGCCCTTTTGCTCCGTGTAGGAAGCAAACGCTTGCGCGCGCGCCGCGGGGTAAGAAAAGCCCATATCCATCAGTTCTCTGAGACCTTGAGAAAGTTCCTCAGGCTCGTCTGAAAGCACCTTCGCCGCGTTTTCAAGCGGAGCAAGTGATCCTTCTTCGCTGCCAAAGGCAAGGATCTTTTCCTCGGCGGGCAGGGCGGCAACCAGTTTTACCGCCGCATCCGCAAAACGCTCCGCGCACGCCACGCCGTACATCTGCGGCAATTCGATCACCGCATCCGCTCCGGCAAGCATCGCGTGTTTGGCGCGAGAGTACTTATCCACCAAAGCAAGTTCGCCCCGTTGGGTGAAGTTTCCGTTGAGGATCACAAGAAGAACGTCGGGCGAAAGCGACTTTGCCTTTTCCAGCAAACGCAGGTGCCCGTTGTGAAGAGGATTAAATTCGGCGGTAACGGCGACTATTTTCATAACTCTCTTGATTTTATTGCTCGTTTCTCCTTGCCTTTTTCCCGCGCGGGGGGTATAATTATTATACATTTTTTTCTAACGAAAACAAATCTTTTTATAAAGGAGATCGTAAAATGTCAAAATTGATGGATGAAATCAAAGCAAAAGCCGCAAAATTGAACAAGCACATCGTACTTGCGGAAGGCGAGGAAGAGCGCATTATTCGCGCTGCCGAGATCATCAGCGCCAAAAAGATCGCGCGCTTGACCCTCATCGGCAACCCCGACGTTATCAAGGCAAAGTGCCCCGACGCCAAACTCGACGGCGTCACCATCGTGGACCCCGCAACCAGCCCCAAGACCAAGGAATACGCCGCTTTGCTGTTTGAACTTCGCAAGGCGAAGGGTATGACCCTCGAGCAGGCTGAAAAACTTGCTTTGGATTGCTCTTATTTCTCCGTCTTGATGATCAAGGCGGGCGACGCCGACGGCATGGTTTCCGGCGCGGTGCACAGCACGGGCGACACGCTCCGTCCTGCGCTTCAGATCATTAAGACCGCTCCCGGCATCAGCACCGTTTCCAGCTGCTTTATCATGTGTCTCCCCGAGGGCTCCA
This sequence comes from Clostridia bacterium, assembly GCA_017615495.1. Lineage (GTDB taxonomy): Bacteria > Bacillota > Clostridia > Christensenellales > CAG-1252 > CAG-1252. Next base: position 2,375 of record JAGAAA010000144.1, on the reverse strand, counting down.
AGTACGGCGAGAAGGACGTCATGGTCTATGGCGACTGCGCCGTGAACATCGACCCCAACGAGGACCAGCTTGCCGATATCGCCATTTCCACGGCGGAGAGCGCTGTCAAGATCGCCGGCATCACCCCGCGCGTTGCGATGCTTTCCTTCTCCACCAAGGGCAGTGCGAAGCACGACACCGTTACCAAGGTGCAAAACGCCACCGCAAAAGCGCACGAGAAGGCTCCCGACCTTGCGTTGGACGGCGAGCTCCAGCTTGACGCCGCTTTGGTTCCCACCGTCGCCGCTTTGAAGGCTCCGGGCAGCACCGTTGCCGGCAAGGCAAACGTTCTCATCTTCCCCGACCTTGAGGCGGGCAACATCGGTTACAAACTCACGCAAAGACTCGGCGGCGCTGAGGCCATCGGGCCCATCTGCCAAGGTCTTGCCGCTCCCGTTAACGACCTCTCCCGCGGTTGCGTGGCTGAGGACGTCGTAGGCGTGGTTGCCGTCACCGCCGTACAGGCAGGTTGCTAAGGAGGCGTTATGAAGATCCTCGTCATCAATGCAGGTAGTTCTTCTTTGAAGTATCAGCTTATCGAGATGGAGACCGAGCAGGTCATCGCCAAGGGCGTGTGCGAACGCGTCACGATGGAGAAGTCCCGCCTCGTTCATAAAGTTGGCGATAAGGAAGTCAAGATCGAGCATCCGATGCCCGACCATACCGAAGCGTTGTCTTTGGTGCTTTCCACCCTTACGGACAGCGAATACGGCGTGATCAAGAGCTTGAAGGAGATCGATGCCGTCGGTCACCGCGTGCTCCACGGCGCGGAAGATTTCAAGAAGTCGGTTTTGATCGACGATGAAGTCGTCCGCATCTGCGAAAAGAATAAGGAACTCGGGCCGCTCCACATGCCGGCAAACATCGCTTGCATTTGCGCGTGCAGGAAGCTTCTTCCCGTGCCGCAGGTAGCCGCCTTTGATACTTCGTTCCATCAGACCATGCCCGACTACGCCTTCCGTTACGCTTTGCCCGAAAAGTTTTACACCGAATGGCGTATGCGTAGGTTCGGCTTCCACGGCACCAGCCACAAGTACGTTTCCGGCGAAGCCATCAAGTATCTCGGTAACCCCAACGCGAAGATCATCACTTGCCACCTCGGCAACGGCTCTTCCATGGCGGCGGTCAAGGCAGGGAAGTGCGTGGATACCTCCATGGGTTACACTCCGCTCGCAGGCGTTCCGATGGGCACCCGCTGCGGCGACATCGACCCCGCGCTTCTTGAAGCCATCTGCAATAAGACCGGCATGAACATTTCGGACGCGGTCAACCTTTGCCTCAACAAGATGAGCGGCGTGTACGGCATTGCCGGCGTGAGCGACTTCAGAGATCTTGCCGACCTCGCTTCCAAGGGCGACGACAAGGCAAGGCTCGCGCTTGATATGTTCAGCTACGCCGTCAAAAAGTTCATCGGTAGCTACGCGGCGGCTATGAACGGCGTTGACGCCGTGGTCATGACGGGCGGCATCGGTGAAAACAGCGTGGACGTCCGCGCCATGATCTTGAAGGATCTTGAGTACCTCGGCATCAAGTTCGATGCGGAAAAGAACAAAGTCCGCGGCAAATTCGCCGATATCACGGCGGAAGGCGGCGCTGTCAAAGTGCTCGTTATCCCCACGAATGAAGAGCTTGTTATCGCTCGCGATACCAAGGCGATCGTCGAAGGTCTTGCAAAATAACGATTTTAACGAAATTGTGCGTCAAAATCGTTGACAGCAAAAGACCTTTCCCATATAATAAATAATCGTGAACAACTAATATCAGCACGGAATAGGAGGTGGATGATATGGCAGTACCTAAGTGTAAAGTTTCTAAGTCGAGAAGGGATTCCCGCGCGGCCAACTGGAAGATCGAAGCTCCGGGCCTCGTTGAATGCCCCAACTGCCATGAGCTTATCAAGAGTCATAGGGTTTGCCCGAATTGCGGTTACTATGACAAAGAAAAGGTCGTGGATATAAAAGAAAAAACCAAAGACTAATCACAAAAAATTGCGGTGCATTTCCTAATGCACCGCATTTTTTTATTCGAGCGTGTATAGCAATGCATATACTTCGCTAACTACCTCCTCGTCAAGTAATCACGTACAAGGAGTACGCTCATACTCGACTCGTCGGAGAGCGCTCGTCTATACATCACTCTCCACGCTCGAGGTTTTTCGATCGTGTATAAGGACGAAGGAGTACGCTCCCGCCAACACCCCAAAGAATAAAAATCCTTCGGGGACCCCAACGGCGGGAATACCTCGCTGAGCCTTCTCCGCAGTCGAAATTTGTTTTTTGCAGTCGCTTTCTTGCAATCCTTGATATTCTAAACTTAAATCCTCAACTTCTCACTTT
>JAGAAA010000143.1 GCA_017615495.1 Clostridia bacterium | reverse complement strand
TCGTTGACCGCTATCCCGGCGCTCTCCTGCCCGCGGTGTTGCAGGGCAAACAGGGCGTAGTAGCCCAAGGACGCCAGATCGCACGTTTGCTTGCTGTAAACGCCAAACACGCCGCATTCTTCGCGCAGTTGACTCATATTTTCCCCCTCCAAAACAAAAAGGGCAAAGGCTCCCTAAGGAAGGCGCCTTTGCCTTATATTTTAATTGTATCGCGCCCCGCCGCCGTTGTCAACAAAATCAAGCCCCAATAAGAGGGCGCAAGTAAGAAAAGGGCGTTGAGGGACGACGCGCCGGCGCGGCGGACTGCGGGCGGGGCAAAAAAGGAAAGGTTTTGCTTGAAAAACGCAAGGGAAGGTGCTATGCTTTTTATGTGTAAAGCGCCCGACTATGTCGGGCAAATTCGCAAAAAGGAAAAACGAATGGATAGATATCCCACCGAAAAAGTCCGCTTTTCTCCGATGGAAAAGGCGGTCAGCAATCCGTATATCGGTTTTACGAGTTTTCAGAGATTCCGCGGGGAACCTCTGTATTCGGACATCGTCGTCCACCCCGAAAACCACGGCACGGAGACCGAACGGGTGGAGTGTTACCCCGTCAGCGCCGACGCGGCGGAGGGGGGGAACGGACAGGGGTTTTATCCCGATACGACGGTTGCGTATATCCGCATCCTTTGGAAGGAATTTGAGCCGCGTCGTAAGGAATACAATTACGCGTTGATCCAAAGCATCCTCGATCAAGCGAGGGCAAAAGGGCAAACGGTGATGCTTCGCCTGATGCCGCACAGCACCCGCGCAAGCGACGACGTCCCCGAGTGGCTGAAAACCTTGATCCCCTGTCCCGAACGGCCCGAAGGCAAGCGCGTGAAGGATTCGCCCAAGGACCCCGCTTATCTGCGTTATTTCGGCGAGGCGATCGAAGCTATCGCAAAGAAGTTTGACGACGACCCGACTTTGGACGCTGTGGACGTCTCCCTGACCGGCGCGTGGGGCGAAGGGCACAAGGTCGCCGAATACCCCAAGTCCGCTTTGAAGGCGTTGATCGACGTCTATACCCACAACTTCAAAAAGACGAATTTGATCGGGCAGACTGCCGCCCCTTGGCTGGTTTCGTACGCTTGCAAGACCAAGCCGTGCGGCTGGCGCGGTGACGGCGTGGGCGAGCCTAAGCATATGAAGGTGTTTTACCCTAAGGCAGCAAAGGCGATGCCGCGAGACGCCTGGAAATACGCTCCCGTCTCCTTTGAGTCCTATTGGTGGCTGGGAGAGTGGGCTCGCCGGGGGTGGAACTTCGACGAGATCTTGACGAAACTTCTGTCTTGGCACGTCAGCACATTTAACGCAAAGTCCCTTCCCATTCCCGAACGGTATCGCGATGAGATCGCTCGCTTTGAGAGCAAAATGGGGTATCATTTTCACCTCTTGGGGATGGAATATCCCGACAAAGCGCATGCGGGCGACACGCTTCGTTGCCGGATGATCGTGGAGAACAAGGGTGTCGCGCCGATCTACCGTGCCGTCCCGCTCCGCGCGCGTTTGGTAAAGGGCTCCGAGGAAATTTCCGTTCAAACGGACGTCGACGTACGAAACTGGCTGCCCGGCTTGCATGAAGAAACTTTCCGTTTGCCTTTGCCCAAGACGGCGGCGGGTGCTTACGACCTTGAGATCTCCCTTTCGGGCGAGGGTCACCCCTCCGTGGCGTTTGAAACGCAGATGGAAACGAACGGCGCGTTCTCAAAAGTCGGGCGGGTCACCGTTTGCGAGGACACGGAAGATATCCCCGTCCTCCGTCCCGAAGCTCAAAACGCGCGCGATGCGAAAGAGAAGACCTATCTGCGCGCCTTCCTGTTTGAATTCGGTTATTCCGCCGAGGCGTACGACGCCTTGACCTCCGCTTTCGATGCGATTTTTGCAAATAAGAAGAGCAGGGCGCTTTTTGAAAAGATCCGTCGCCGTTACGAGCGTTGCCCCGACGTTAAATTTTCTCGTCTTAGGCTCTTAGCCGACCGTCTTGCCAAAGAGAGCGGCGCCAATCTTTACGCCGCGTATTTGGTCGTGTTGATCCTTCTTTCCGCTTCTGCAAAAGCAGTGTACGAAAAGAGAGGGCTTTCCGCCGAGATGTGGCGCAAAAACATGCTGGACTTAAAGTACTACAACGACCTTTGCAAGATCAGAAAAGGGGAATACGGCACCTATAGCTTCGAGTGGAGCGGTCGTTTCCTCGCAGGGACGCGTTTTACCTTTGGTAAACTGCAGTTTGAAACGTGCCCGCTCGGCAAGACTTACGAGAAAGACGGCGTCCGTCTTTGCCCCGACGACCAAGCGATCTTCGTCCATATCCCGCGCACGGGCGAGCGCCTTTTGCCCGAGGACGTGGACGCAGCCGCCGCCGCGGCAAGCGATTTTTATAAGCAAAAATTCGGCGTCGAAAAGGCGGTCTTCGCCTGTCATTCTTGGCTACTGTACCCGGAAAACAAAAACATGCTTTCTCCGTCGTCCAATTTGTATTCCTTTATGTCGCGCTTTGACGTCATCGACGTAGAAGAGGACACCGAGTACAAGGAGGTCTGGCGCCTGTTTGACAAGGATTACGACGGAAACGCGGACGATCTGCCGCAGGACACCTCTCTCCGTCGCGCTTACGCCAAAAGGATAAAAGAAGGCAAGCCGCTTGGCGTTGCCCTAGGCGTTTGGGTTTATAAAAAATAGGGTAGTGAACAAAAAAGGCTCGGAGCGATCCGAGCCTTTTTAAGGGTCTTAATAAAATTCCCTTTGAATAAACAGCAACGTGAAGCAGGACGACCAGTTGAAGTCCACGATGGAGTGCCATTGCTTGCGCCAGTTGAGGATGCGGGGCTGCTTGCCCTTGCGTTCGCAACGGTAGGGCGCGATCTTATCCAGCGGATCATAGAACTCAAAGATGGTGCCCGTCTTCTTATGCCATTTCTTGACGGTGTCAAGGGTCTTTTGCCAAAGTTCTTCCGCGATGTCGTCGTAGCCGTAGTCCTTCAAGCCTTTGATGATGAAGTAGTTTAAGTTGAGCCACACGCCGCCGCGCCACATATCGGTGGAGAACGCCGGGTGATCCTGCGAGATGGAGGCAAGGGGAACGGGGGTCCAGATCTTGGACTTATCGGTCAAAAGCTTCACCATTTTCGCAGCCTGTTCCTTGGAGGGGATGCCGGCAAAGAGCGGCAGGAAACTCAAAGGGGTCAAAACGTAGGTCAATTTGCCCGAGGTGAGCAGTTTGTCGTAGTAGGTGCCCGTCTTTTCGTCCCAGAGTTCGGCGTTGATCTTATCCGCGATCGTGTCCGCAACTCGTTGCCACTTTTCAGCGCGCTTTGCGTCGCCGAGCTCGGAGAAGATCAAGGAAAGGTAATGCGCGTCGTGCACGGCAAAGGTGGAGAAGTCCACCGCGTCCATTTCGTCGTCGAAGTCAAAACGCGGGCTGTTGTCCAGACCCGATTCGCCGCATCTGCAGTTCAACTGATCGGGCTCGGTCAACCATTCGAGCAAGCCGTTTCCGTTTTTGTCGCGGTTTTGCATATCCCACGTCAAATACTTTTCAAGCACGTCGGTATATTCCGCAAGGAAGGCGCGGTCGCCCGTCTTCTTGTAAACGTTCCAAATGCCCCAGGCAAGCACTTGCGGCTGCGTCACGTCCGAATGTCCGTTGGGTGACATCATATGGGGGATGAATCCGTCTTCGCGCGTTTGCGAGAGCACGGCGCGCAGGGCGTCTTTTGCCATTTCGGGATTGTAGTTTACCATCGCAAGGGCGTGGAACACGCTGTCCCAAAGCCACATATGACGGTGCGGCACGCGGTTGGGCGTGGTCCAACGGCAGGGAATGGTCCCTTGGGGCGTATGCACGTTTACTTTGTTGACGGAAAGAGCCTTGTAATAAAGCTTCTCGTATTTGCGGATCTTGCACTTGGGCATTTTTTCAAAATAAGCGTAACGCGCCGCCTTAAGGGCGTCGGGGTCCGCCGTCCTGAGCGTTTCACGCACGCCGGCGCGCGCTTCTTCAATGGAGAAGGCGTGATAGATGGCGATCTTGTAGCCGCGGTCGGTCTTTTCCCAAGCGACGGCGATCCTGTCAAAATCCGTGCAGTAGACGTCGATGTCCCAGCTGAGGCAGTGCTTCAACCCCTTTTCACCCTTAAAAGTGGGGAGCTCGGGCACGTAACCGATCAACGCGTCTTCGCCCGCAAAAGTCAAAAAGAATTCGCCGCGCTCGGTCTCGGCGTCGATCATATCGCCGGTGATCGCGCGGAAATGAACTCCCTTAAGCGGGAAGGCGATCTTTACCCATTGTCTAAGTTCAAAGCGGATCTCACCCTTTTTGGTCGTCAACGTTCCGACAAAATCGTCGTAGTAGCGCGTCAC
>JAGAAA010000142.1 GCA_017615495.1 Clostridia bacterium | reverse complement strand
TTCCCGTCCGAGATTCGACGACCTGACCCCCATCTTCCCCAACGAGCGTTTGCGCTTGGAGATCCCCGGCAAGAGAAACGAACTTGCCGCAAGAGCCATTGACCTCATCGCCCCCATCGGCAAAGGTCAGCGCGCAATGGTCGTCTCGCCGCCTAAGGCAGGTAAGACCACCCTTTTAAAGATGATCGCCAATTCCATTTCGGAAAACTCCCCCGAAGTTAAGCTGATGGTGCTTTTGATCGACGAGCGCCCGGAGGAAGTGACCGATATGCAGCGAAGCATCAAAGGCGAGGTCATTTACAGCACCTTCGACGAGGAGAGCGACAACCATATCAAGGTTGCGGAACTCGTGCTCAACAGGGCAAAGAGAATGGTGGAGGACGGCGAAGACGTCGTGATCCTCCTTGACAGTTTGACCCGTATGGCGCGCGCCAACAACGTGATCGTGCCTTCCAGCGGCAAGACCCTTTCCGGCGGTGTGGACCCCGTCTCGCTCTATTTCCCCAAGAGGTTCTTCGGCGCGGCGCGTAACATTGAAAACGGCGGCAGCTTGACCATCATCGCCACCGCTCTCGTGGATACCGGCAGCCGCATGGACGACGTGGTCTACGAGGAATTCAAGGGCACCGGCAACATGGAGATCCACCTCGACAGGCGCCTTTCCGAAAAGCGCATCTTCCCGGCGATCGACCTCAACCGCAGCGGCACCAGAAGGGAGGAATTGCTCTTGACTCAAAAGGAACTCGAGGGCGCTTACCTGATCCGCAAACTTTTGTCCACCGGCGACAACCAGGAAGCGGCGGAAGGCATCATCACCTTGATGCAAAAGACCGCCACCAACGAGGAACTCGTCAAGCAACTCAACTTGCAAGTTATGGCGATGCAAAAGGACGGGTACAGAATTTAAAACCTTTTATTAAGAGGGGGCAGACGCCCCCTTCTTTTTTTTGTCCGTTTAAGAAATCAAAACATCGTCCATACTACCCAAAGAGTTCTGCCGATAGGGCGGGGCTCGGGAGGTAATATGGAAAAGGAATGTGATTCGTTTAAGAAGTATTTTGCCGAGATGATCGGCACGATGACGCTGGTGCTGTTTGGGTGCGGCGTTGCGGTCTATACCGGTGGAAGCGTGGTTGCCACCGCGCTTGCCTTCGGACTCTCTTTGATCGCTATGTCCTTCGTGGTGGGGCAGGTCTCCGGGTGCCACTTAAACCCTGCGGTCTCCCTCGCGTTGTTTATCAACAAAAGGCTCAGTTTTAAGGACCTTATCGGGTATATGTTGGCGCAATTTGTGGGCGCGACGGTCGCTTGTTTGGAACTGATGTTGTTGTTTGGCAGGGATCAGAGTTACGGCGCCAACGTGATGCAAAACGCCATCACTTCCACGCACGGCGACGCGGCGGCAATTTGGGTGGCGATCATCGCCGAACTTATTATGACCTTCGTCTTTGTCATTTCGCTCCTCGGCGTGACGGCTAAGACCGAAAACAAAGGGTTTATCGGCATCGTCGGCGGTTTGACGCTTACTTTGGTGCATTTGCTCGGGCTTGGCGTTACCGGCACGTCGGTCAACCCCGCGCGCTCGCTGTTTCCGGCGTTTTTCGCGGGAGGCGACGCCCTCCGTCAATGCTGGATATTTGTGGTGGGTCCCTTCTTGGGCGCCATCCTCGCGGCGCTTTGCTTCCGCCTGTTGGACAATACGCCCAAGCACGAAGCGGAAAGATGTTGCGCATAATTCAAAAGTCCTGCTTGCAGGACTTTTTTTATGCCTTGTGAAAGCGCGCTTTTTGTGCTATACTATCGCTATGAAAAAGAGCGTTAAGATCGTCATTATTTCGGCAATCGCCCTCGCCGTCGTCGCGGCGGTTTTTCTTTGCGTGTGGTTTCTTCACATTGTCCCCACGCGGGAGCAAAAGGAAAGGGAACGGTTGGTCAAGGAATACCGTGAGGCAAAACTTGCCCGTTACCAAGAGGAAAACGCGGCGCTCCTCCCCGGGGAAGAGGTCGTCCTCTTCTTGGGCGACAGTTTGACGGACGGTTGCCCGCTCGAAACCTATTATCCCGATTATAAAACCTTAAATCGCGGCATTGGCGGCGACACCACTTTCGACCTTGAAAAGCGCCTTCAAGTTTCCGCTTACGACGCAAACCCAAAAGTATTGGTGCTTCTTATCGGCGGCAACAATCTTTACACGATGTTTGAAAACTACGAAACCATTCTGCAAGGCATAAAGCAAAACCTTCCCGATACGAAGGTGATCCTCGTATCGTTGACCGCGATGGGCGGGAAATGGGCAAAAAAGAACGAGATCGCCGCGCTGAACAACGTTAGGATAAAACTTCTTGCCGAAGAATACGGCTTTTATTTCGTCGACGTATTTACGCCGCTTTTTGACCCCGAAACCATGCAGGTAAAGCAAGGGTACACCGCGGACGGCGCGCATTTTACCGCCGAAGGGTACGCGGTGGTCAGCGCCGAGATCAACAAAGCCATCGTCGCCGTTTTGCAGTAATAATTTCCCCTTTTTGATTTGATCAAAACGCGTTTCTCCCGTTGCGGGTGGCTCTTTTGCATTTAAAAATGAATAAAATATGCATTTATGCACAAATCAAACAATAAAAAGTATAAATAGCAAATTTATTCATAAAAAATGCAATAAAATGGTTGACAAGGATATCCGTGGGATTATATCATAAACTAGGCAACCAAAAGGTTGCCGCGCGAGGGGAAAGATGAAAAAGGCATATCTCGTTTTAAGCGACGGACAAATTTTTGAAGGAGAAAAGATCGGCGCGGACCGTTCCGCCGTCGGTGAACTTGTGTTCACCACGGGTATGGAAGGGTATATTGAAACCGTCACCGATCCGAGTTACTACGGGCAGATCGTTGTGCAGACCTTCCCGCTGATCGGCAACTACGGCGTGATCGAGGCGGATTTTGAAGGTAAGCCCGCGCTGAACGGTTACGTGGTCGGAGAACTTTGCGACGATCCTTCCAACTTCCGTTCCGAGTACCCCCTCGACAAACTTTTAAAGGACAAGGGCATCCCCGGCATCAAGGGCATCGACACCCGCGCCGTCACGAGGATCATCCGTGAAAACGGTGTGACCAACGCCGGCATTTTTGATGAGATCCCCAAGGATCTGACGGCTGTCAAAGAATATTTGATCAAAGACGCGGTCAAAAGCGTATCTTCCGAGAAAAAAGAAACGTACCTTCCTGACGGAGAAGTAAAAAAGCGCGTTGCCCTCGTGGACTTCGGCGCCAAAAAGAACATTCTTCGCAGTTTACTTTGCCGCGGGTGCGAAGTGGACGTTTATCCCTATTCTTTTAAGGCGGAGGAGGTGCTTTCCGGAGGGTACGACGGCGTAATGCTTTCCAACGGTCCGGGCGACCCGGCGGAAAACGTCGGCGCCATCGCCGAGATCAAAAAGCTTATCGGCAATCTCCCCGTGTTTGGCATTTGTTTGGGGCATCAGCTTACCGCGCTTGCGATGGGCGGCAAGACGATGAAACTCAAATACGGTCACCGCGGCGGCAACCAACCCGTCCGCGACCTTAAGGGTACGAGGA
>JAGAAA010000141.1 GCA_017615495.1 Clostridia bacterium | reverse complement strand
GTTTTCCGAGATCGTTTCGGAAAACACCGCCTTCGCGGCAAAAGCCGTGGCGGACAAAGGCGCCAAAAACCTCGCCGCCATCGCAAGCCGCGCCTGCGCCGAACTGTACGGGCTCCACGTCATTGCCGAAGACATTGCGGAAAGCCGCGAAAACACCACCCGCTTTGCCTTGTTCACCCGCGGCGAAGGGCAAAAGCGCGAGGGCGAACATTTGATCCTGCTGTTTGCCGTGGGCGACCGCTCGGGCGCTTTGGCGGAAGCTTTGCAGATCATCGCGCGCTACGGGTACAATATGAAATCGTTGCACAGCCGCCCGTTGAAGGATAGGCCTTGGCAATACTATTTTTACGTTGAGGCGGAGGGCGACGGCTCGGAAGACGCCCTCCTCAACGGACTCAAAGGCTGCTGCGCAGACGTAAAGATCGCCGGAAGATTCCTCCCCGGCTTGCAAATACTTTAAAGGAGAACAATTATGAACAATATGACCTTTGAAAGACAGGTTGCCCTGCCCATTGAAATCAAAGAACTTTACCCGATGGACGCCGTTTGCGCCCGCGTATTTGAAGAGCGCGACCAAGAGATCAAAAAGGTGCTTTCGGGCAAGGACGACCGCTTGCTTTTGATCATCGGGCCCTGCTCCGCCGACCGCGAAGACAGTGTGATGGATTACATCACCCGCCTTGTAAAAGTACAGGAAAAAGTCAAAAACGAAATTTTGATCGTGCCGCGCATTTATACCAACAAGCCGCGCACCACGGGCGACGGATACAAAGGGATGCTTCACCAACCCGACCCCAACGGCAAGCCCGACATGATGAAGGGGCTCATCGCCATACGCGAGCTGCACATCCGCGCCATCCGCGAAACGGGCTTCACCTGCGCGGACGAGATGCTCTACCCGGAAAACTACCGTTACTTGGACGACGTTCTCGGCTACGTGGCTGTGGGCGCCCGCTCGGTGGAAAACCAACAACACCGCTTGGTCTCCAGCGGAATTGGCGTGCCCGTGGGCATGAAAAACCCCACGAGCGGCGACTTCTCCGTGATGCTGAATTCCGTCACGGCGGCGCAACACCCGCACACCTTCCTCTACCGCGGATGGGAAGTGCATTCCACCGGCAACCCTTACGCGCACGCCATCCTGCGCGGCTACGTGAACAAAACCGGGCAACCCCACCCCAACTACCACTACGAGGACATCATCTTGCTTAGCAAGATGTACAAAGCAAAGGACCTCAAAAACCCCGCCGCCATCATCGACTGCAACCACTCCAATTCGGGCAAAAACCCCTTTGAGCAAGAGAGGATAGTCAAGGAAGTGCTTTCCTGCCGCAAATACAACGCGGACGTCCGCGCCTTGGTAAAAGGCTTCATGGTGGAAAGTTACATTGAGGACGGCGCGCAAAAGATAGGCGAAGGCGTCTACGGCAAGTCCATCACCGACGCCTGCCTCGGCTGGGAAAAATCCGAAAGGCTTATCTACGACATAGCGGAAAACTGCCGCTAAAACAAAAGCATATAAATTTCATCCAAATGCTTGCACTTCCAAGAATTCCTTGCTATAATAAAGAAGCCTTGGGGGTGTAGCTCAACTGGTAGAGCGCTTGAATGGCATTCAAGAGGTAAGGGGTTCGACCCCCCTCATCTCCACCACTCGCAATCTAAATCGAACCTTCGTTTGGTTTAGGTTGCTTTTTTTATTTCTCGGATAGCGTAGGGCGGATTATGCCGCGAAAGCGTCTTGACGAGAGAAAGGAGTGTGTTAGGCTAATTTTGCCGAGAAGGCAACAAAAAAGCCCCTTGCGGGCTTGTGTCGGTTGGCTCGTTTAAGCCTTTCCAAACACGCTCCGCAGAGGCTCTCGTCAAGATGATCGTGGAATAACCACCTCGCGGTCAAATCACCTTTATCACTTCATATGGAACATAAATCGGATCGTTCTTGTTTAGAATGATTACGGGCATTACCGTTTTGCCTATATAAAAAGAAAAGCTCTGACTTTCGTCAGAGCCGTTCTTGGTCGCGCTTTTATAGCGTATTATGATTTTATCGTCGTATAACGTTACTTCTTCAAGTAGGTAATTTACAAGTTCTTGTATTTCAAGTTTCAACGCCTTTTCGTAGAACTCCCGTATTTCCTCCTCGGTAAGCAATAATGCGGTCTTGCTCCTCTCAACTAAGAGTTCTTTTTCGACTTCTTCTTGCCTTGCTTCAAGTTCGTGCAATCGCCTATTGGTAGTATTGGATGTGATACCTTCCTCGATTGCTCGTATTATATTGTTTAGGGCGTTTTCTATTTGGTGTTTTTCTCTTTCCAACGTCATTACTATGGGGCGGTTTTTGGATTGTTTTTCCTGAACTTCCATCAGCCACTTGATGATTTTCTGCATTTCCTCTTTGTTCGTTAGGGTTTCAATCATATTGTCTATGACAAACTTCTCCAAAGCCTCTTTGCGTATCGGGGATTTCTCGCACCCATTATGTAGTTTTTTTCTTCCACGACACTTGTAATATCGTACCTGCCTGCCGTGTTTTGAAGTCCCACATTCTGCGCTGATTGGATTGCCGCAATAGCCGCATTTCACTTTGTTTCGGAGCAAATAGGATTCCGTCACGCCGCGCTTTCCAAAGCGGTTGTTAGCGATCCTTTTCCTGACTTTTTCAAAGAGTTCCTGCGGTACGATACGGGGGAATATGTCAAAGACTTCGTCGCGCACCTTCGTTACGCCTGTATATTTTTCGTTTCGTAGAATACTGTATAGGCAATTCGGGATAAATGGCGCTCCGTCGTGTAACAAGCCTTTTTCGTTCAGCTTTACGATAATTTTGGGTACGCTTTCGCTCAAAGCGTATTGCTCGTAAATGAAGAGCACCGTCTTCGCCTTCTCTTCGTCAATATAAACGCGCTTATCTTTGACATAATACCCGTAAGGAATACTTCCGCCGCAAAATTGTCCTTTCTTACGGCTTTCGTGTAGTCCGCGACTTACTTTTTGGGCAAGTTCCTTGGAATAATACTCTGCCATCCCGATATAGACCTGTTCAAGGATAATTCCGTCAAGGTTGGTTGAACCGTCCAAGTTGTCCGAGGTTTTTTGCGTTGCG
>JAGAAA010000024.1 GCA_017615495.1 Clostridia bacterium | reverse complement strand
GTGCACCTCGTCACTGCTGAGACCGAAGATAAAGATGTTGTCCTTACCGACGTGCTCGAAGATCTCCACGTTCGCACCGTCCATCGTGCCGATGGTGACCGCGCCGTTGATCATAAACTTCATGTTGCCGGTGCCGGAAGCTTCCTTACCCGCAACGCTGATCTGCTCGCTGACTTCGGAAGCGGGCATGATAAGTTCCGCCAAAGAAACGCGGTAGTTCTCGAGGAACACCACCTTGATCCTGCCCTTGACGTCGGGATCGTTGTTGATGACGTTACCCATCGTGTAGATCAAACGGATGATCAATTTCGCCACGTAGTAGCTGGACGCCGCCTTCGCGCTGAAGATGAAGGTGCGCGGCGTGAAGTTCATATTGGGGTTCTCTTTGAGTTCGCAGTAGAGGTCCAAGATGTGCAAGGCGTTCAAAAGCTGACGCTTGTACTCGTGGAGCCTTTTGACCTGCACGTCGAAGATGCTGTTGGTATCCACCTGCACGCCGTTGTTGTCATAAATGTACTTAGCCAAGCGCTCCTTGTTTTTGTGCTTGATCTCGGCAAGCTTTTGCTTGACTACGGCGTCGTCCTGGAACTTAAGCAAACCGGAGAGGTCCGCATCCTTAATGAAACCGTCGCCGATGAGTTCTTTGATATACTCGGCAAGCAAGGGGTTTGCCTCGGCAAGCCAACGACGGTGCGTGATGCCGTTGGTAACGTTGGTAAAGCGCGCCGGCGTGAGCTTGTAAATGTCGTTGAAGACGTCCTTCTTGAGAATGTCGCTGTGCAAAGCGGAAACGCCGTTGATGGTGTGCGACGCGTACAAGCAGAGGTTTGCCATACGGATCTCGCCGTACGCCATAATGGCTGCCTTGCTTACCTTATCCCAATCGTTGGGGAAGGCTTCCCACAGGTCGATGCAGTAACGGCGGTTCATTTCCACGATCAATTGATAAATGCGCGGCAATTGTTGTTCCACCAAATTCTGCGGCCACTTTTCAAGCGCTTCCGCCATAACGGTATGGTTGGTGTAAGAAATGACGTTTCTGACGATATCCCACGCCCGCTCCCAGCCGTAGCCGTGCTCGTCGATCAAGATGCGCATAAGTTCGGGGATGACCAAGGTCGGATGGGTATCGTTGATGTGGATCGCCACCAAGTCGGCAAGGTTGTCCAACGAAGGATTGTAGCGCAAGTGATTGCGGATGATGGATTGCACCGACGCCGAAACGAAGAAGTATTGTTGTTTCAAGCGAAGCATCTTGCCTTCAACGTTGTTGTCCGCCGGATACAAGACCTTGGAAATGGATTCCGCAAGCGCCTTGTTTTCGGACGCCTTCAAATACTCGCCCTGGTTAAAGAGCAACATATCGAAATCCATCGGGGACTTGGCGCTCCAAAGGCGGATGCGGTTGACCGCGTCGGTGTCGTAGCCCGAAATGTGCATATCGTACGCAAGGGCAAGGATGGGGGTGTAGTTTTTGAGCTCCACTTTCAGCTTGCCGTCCGTCCAGGTCTCCTCCACCCTGCCGCCGAAGTGCACTTCAAAAGTTTCTTCGGGACGGGGCGCGAGCCATACGTCGCCCTTTTCAAGCCAACGGTCGGGCATTTCCACCTGCCAACCGTCCACGATCTTTTGTTGGAAGATGCCGTAATCGTACTTGATGGAGAAGCCGCATGCGGGATACCCTTCGGAAGTGAGGGCATCCATATAAGCGGAAGCCAACCTACCGAGGCCGCCGTTGCCGAGACCGGCGTCGGGCTCGATCTCCTCGATCTCCTCAAGGTCGTAGCCAAGCTGCTTCAAAGCGGAAGTCATCTTATCGGTCAAGCCGATATTAAAAAGGTGGTTTTTAAGAGATCTGCCGGGGAGAAACTCCATCGACATATAAAAGACCTGCTTGTATTTGCCTTCGTGGATCTTGTGCTTGAATTCGACGCGCTGGCGGGTAAGAATGTTTCTCACCACCATACAAACCGCCTCGTACATCTGCGATTTGGTGGCGTCCTTGGCAAGGATGCCTTGCTGTCTGGACACTTGATCCTCAATTAATTTTTTCAGTTCCGGTACCGTGATATTTTTCATTGCTTGTGTTTCTTCTCCTGCCTGTTATTTAAGCGATTTGTAAAGTTCCGCATAGTTCTTTGCCGACGCCGACCAGCTGAAGTCGCGGGTCATGCCGTTTTTGACGACGATGTCCCAATCGTCCTTGCGGTTGTAGTAGGTGTCCACCGCGCGCCAAATAGCGCCCAGCATATCTTGCGCGTTGAAGGTCTTGAACGTATAACCGACGCCCTCTTTGGTTTCGGGGTTAAAGGCGGGGACGGTGTCCTTCAAACCGCCCGTTTCCCTAACCACGGGTACCGAGCCGTAACGCATCGCGATCATCTGCGACAAACCGCAGGGCTCAAACTTGCTGGGCATCAGGAAGATGTCGGACGCGGCGTAAAGCTTGCTTGCGAGATCCTTGCTGAAGTTGATGATCACGCGGAGCTTGTTGCCGTAACGGTGCTCAAGGTCCTTAAACCTCGTTTCATACTTCCAATCGCCCATGCCGAGCACGACGAGTTGCACGTCGGCGGCAAGGAGTTCCTCCGCGACGTCCAAGACGAGGTCCAAACCCTTTTGCGAAGTCAGGCGGGAGATCATAGAGATCACCGGACGAGTGGGCACGTACTGCAAGGAGATCATGCGAAGCATGCCTTCCTTGTTGACCGCCTTACCGCTCATATCCTTGACGCCGTAGTTGGCAAAGAGCGCCTTGTCCGTCATCGGATCGTACTCTGCGGTATCGATGCCGTTTAAGATGCCGGAGATCTTATAGCTGCGCTTGCGAAGGATGTCTTCCAAGCCGTAAGCGTAGTAGCTGTCCATGATCTCGCCCGCATAGGTGGGGCTGACGGTGGTAACTCTGTCCGCGCATTCAATGCCGCCCTTCATATAATTGCAGCAACCCGCGTACTCCAAAAGTTGACGGCGGGAATCGGGAATACCGAGGATGTCGCCGATCACGCAGGAATCGTATTGGCCCTGGAATTCGATGTTGTGGATGCTGTAAACCGTTTTGATGCCGGCGTAGATCGAATTGCCGCGATAGAAGCAATCGAGGAAGACGGGGACGAGCGCGGTCTGCCAATCGTTGCAATGGATGACCGACGGACGGAAATCGATGAGCATAAGCATTTCCAAAACCGCCTTGGAGAAGAAAGCGAACCTTTCTCCGTCGTCGTAATGGCCGTACAAGCCGCCTCTCTTGAAATAGTACTCGTTGTCGATGAAGTAATACTTCACGCCGTTGGCTTCGCCCTCGTACACGCCGCAATACTGGTTACGCCAGGAAAGGGGCACGTAGGTATAAGTGACGAAGTTTAAGGTTTGGCGAAGTTTGTCGGGGATGTCGGAATAAAGAGGGATGACGACCCTGACGTCCACACCCGCTTTGGCAAGCGCCTTGGGGAGAGCCCCCGCCACGTCGCCGAGGCCGCCCGTGCGAATGAAGGGAGCCGCTTCCGCAGCCACGAAGAGCACGCTTTGCTTCTGCCGCGGCTGACGCGGTTTACCCTTGGTTTTTGCGTTCCTTTTTTTTGTTTTCGTATTCATAATTCCACTCCTTTTCATCAAACCGTCTTGTCCTTGACGATGACGACGGGATAGCTTTCATATCCACTGATCGTCCTCCCCGCGGTCACGGTGACGTTTTTATCGGTGATAGCGTAGCACACCGAACTGTTTTCCATAACTTTGCCGTCTTCCATAACGATGGAATTGCGCACCTCCGCGCCCTTCTCCACCTTAACGCCACGGAACAAAATGCTGTTTTCGACCAAGCCGTCGATCTCGCAACCGTCGGCGATCAAACTGTTTTTAACGCAGGCGTTTTCTTTATAAATGGTCGGGACGCTGTCCTTGACCTTTGTGTATATTATGCTGTCGCCGTAGAAAAGGTCTTCGCGGATGGCGGGGTCCAGCACCTTCATACTTTCGTTGTAATAGGTGCGCACGTCGTCCACGATCGCCGCGTGACTCTTGACCAAGAAGGAGTTGATGCGGATGGAACCGAGTTGCTTCATCAAGACATCCTTCTCAAAATCCACGTGACCGCGAGCGTACTCGTGTTCCACCAAGGAAAGGAGGAGGTCCTTTTTGATCAAATACACGTTCAAGCCGAGGTCCTTTTCCTCCGCGATGGGGGTGATGGAGAAGTAAAGGTCCTTGACCTCGTTGCCCTCCGATTCCACTACCAAGCGGCGGCTCGTGGTGGGTTTGGCGCGATGCACGAGCATCGTGACGTCCGCTTTTGCGGCAAGGTGCGCCGCCATCACTTCGTCAAAGTCGATGTTCATTGCTATGTTGCTGTTGGAAAGGAGCACGTACTCCTCGGGGCAACGGCGAAGGAAGCCTTGAATGGAATAGATGGCTTCGATCTTGCCCTTGTACATTTCCCTCGAAGAATTCAAAACGAAGGGAGGGAAGACCGAAAGACCGCCGTTTTTACGGTTGAGATCCCAGTCACGACCCATGCGGATGTGGTCCATCAAGGAACTGTAGTTGCTTCTCGTAACGATGCCTATTTGCGTGATGCCGCTGTTGACAAAGTTGGAGAGCGCGAAGTCGATCAGCCTGTACCTGCCGCAGAAGGGGAGGGACGCCGTCGTTCTGTGTATCGTAAGTTCGTTGAGTTTGTTTTCGTTATCGCTTGCGAATATTACGCCCATTACTCCGTTCATATTACTTGCCCTCCTTAACCATTTCGGCAGGCGCCACAGTCATGGACGGGGCGATCTTTGCGCCCGGCCCTACCACCGCGATCTGCCATTCGCCGGCTACCGGCGCTTTTTGCTTTGCGCCGATCTTAGCGCCTTCGCCTACCACCGCGCCTTCCGCAACAATGGCGTGGCGCACGATCGCGCCCGCTTTGATGACGGCGCCGGGCAGGATGACCGAATCTTCGATCGAAGCGCCCAGCCCGATATAAGCGCTGTGCGAAATAACACTTCTTTTCACGCTGCCAAGCACCATCGCGCCTTCCGACACGATGCTGCCCGTGATCTCGGCGGAACCGGCGGCAAAGTGCGGCGGCTCAGCGCTGTTACGCGCGTAGATCTTCCAGCCGGGATCGTTGAGTTGAAGCCCGCTCTTGGGGTTCAAAAGGTCCATATTGGCCTCCCAAAGGCTGGAAATGGTACCGACGTCCTTCCAATAGCCCTTGAAGCGGTAAGCGTAAAGCTTCTTGCCGTCCGCAAGCATCTTGGGGATGACGTTTTTGCCAAAGTCGTTTTGCGAATTGGGGTCCGCCTCGTCGTCGATCAAGTATTGACGGAGAACGCTCCAAGTAAAAACGTAAATACCCATCGATGCGTTGGTGCTCTTGGGCTGCTTGGGCTTCTCCTCAAACTCGAAGATACGGTCGTCGCCGTCGGTGTTCATGATGCCGAAGCGGCTTGCTTCCTCAATGGAAACGTTGATGACCGCGATCGTGCAATCCGCGCCCTTTTCTTTGTGAGCGG
The DNA here is from genome assembly GCA_017615495.1 of Clostridia bacterium. Lineage (GTDB taxonomy): Bacteria > Bacillota > Clostridia > Christensenellales > CAG-1252 > CAG-1252. Next base: position 8,793 of record JAGAAA010000024.1, on the reverse strand, counting down.
TAAGCATCTTGTCGTAATCCATCTTGTAGATGTGGTCGCCGGAAAGGACGACGACGTACTCGGGATTGAAGCGGTCAACGAAGTTGATGTTTTGATAAATGGCGTTTGCGGTGCCTTTGTACCACTCGCCCTCTTTGCCTTTTACGTAAGGCGGGAGGACGTACGCGCCACCGGAGAGCCTATCCAAGTCCCACGGTTGACCGTTGCCGATGTACTGGTTGAGTTCAAAGGGCTGATATTGCGTTAAAACGCCGATCGTATCGATGCCGGAATTGACGCAATTCGACAGCGGGAAGTCGATGATGCGGTATTTGCCGCCAAACGGCACGGCGGGTTTTGCCACGTCGTGCGTAAGCACGCCAAGGCGCGTCCCCTGCCCACCGGCAAGCAGCATCGCCACGCATTCTTTCTTGTTCCTTGACTTCATTCTTTTTCCTCCTTTTTGGATGAAGATTTTTTGAAATAGACCGCGCTGTACGCGGGAATGTCCAACGTCAAATGGTACGGCTCGCCGTGATAAGAGCCTTTTGTGGCGCTCACACGGAAGGCGCCACGGGGGCCGCCGTACTTTTTGCTTTCGCTATCGAAGACCGCTTTGTACGAACCCTTTTCCGAAACGCCGATGCAGTAGCCGCAACGCGTTACGGGCGACATGTTGAAAACGCAAAGCACCCTTTCGCCCTCTTTGGAGACCCTCACGAAGGCAAAGACGTTTTGCGTGTTGTCGTCCACCACCGTCCAACGGAAACTCTCCGGTGAGGTGTCGTAGTCGAAAAACGCCGCTTCTTCTTTGTAGAAACGATTGAGGTCACGCACGTAGGTTTGCATATTCTTATGCGCAGGATAGTCCAAAAGAAGCCAATCCAAGCCCTGCTTGTAGTTCCATTCAATAAACTGCGCGAACTCCCCGCCCATAAACAAAAGTTTTTTGCCGGGGTGCGCCATCATATAACCGAAATAGGTTTTGAGGCTCTTAAACTTTTCCTCGTAATCCCCCGCCATTTTGTTGATCAAGGAGCACTTGCCGTGCACCGTTTCGTCGTGCGAGAGGGGGAGGATATAATTCTCGCTGAAAGCGTACATCAACGAGAAAGTCATGCAACCGTGCATATCCTTGCGGAAGAAGGGGTTTGCGCTGACGTATTTCAAGGTATCGTTCATCCACCCCATGTTCCACTTAAAGTTGAAGCCGAGGCCGCCGTCGTACGGGGGCTTGGTGACCATCGGGAAGGCCGTGGATTCCTCCGCGATCATCATAACGCCCTTGTACTTGGAAAGGACGGCTTGATTGAGCTCCTTAATAAAATCGATGGCTTCGAGATTATAGTTTCCGCCAAAGGCGTTGGGCGTCCATTCGCCCGCCTTGCGCGCATAGTCGAGGTAAAGCATGCTTGCCACGGCGTCCATGCGGATGCCGTCCACGTGATAAACGTCAAACCAGAACATCGCCGAAGAGATCAAGAAACTTTTGACCTCCGGCTTGGCGTAATCGAAGACCACCGTGCCCCATTCCTTGTGCTCGCGCTTCTTTTCGTCGGCGTACTCATACTGATACGTACCGTCAAACTTGTAAAGACCGAATTCATCCTTGGGGAAATGGGCGCTGACCCAATCGATGATGACGCCGATGCCCGCTTTGTGGAAAGCGTCCACAAGCGCCATAAAATCATCCGGCGTGCCGTAGCGCGACGTGGGCGCGAACATACCGGAAACTTGGTAGCCCCAACTGCCCTCGAACGGGTATTCCGTCACAGGCATAAATTCAACGTGCGTGTACCCCATCTGCTTGACGTAAGGCACCAAGGTGGCGGCGAGATCTTTGTAACTGTAAACGTTGCCGTCGTCGTGCCTTTTCCAAGAACCGAGGTGCACTTCGTAAATGTTGACGGGGGAAGTGTACGGGGAATATTTTTCGCGGCGCGCCATATAGGCGGCGTCACCCCATTTGTGGCGAAGTTTGTAAATTTTGGAAGCGTTGCCGGGCGCGGTCTCCGCATGCAAAGCAAAGGGGTCCGCCTTCATCACCGTCTTGCCGTCCGCCTGAACGATGGCGAATTTGTATTTGTCGTAAATTTTGGGCGTGGTCAAAAACGCTTCGAAAAAGCCGCCCTTGCCTTTGGTCATCGGATCGGCGGCGGTGTCCCAGTTGTTAAAATCGCCTACGACGGACGCCGCGAGCGCGTTTGGCGCCCACACGCGAAAAAGAAAACCCTTCTGTTTTCCGCGAACGGTAGGGGTGGGACAAAACAACTTATAACACTCGTGATTCGTGCCTTCGTGAAACAAAAAAGCCGGATAATCGATGTCTGCCATTGTGCCTCCTGAAAGCCGCGCCCGCCTTCCACGTAAAGAAAGGGGAAACGGTTACTGTCATTATAGCACAATAATCGCCTCTTTTCAATAGCAAAAAGTATGATTTTTAGGGTGTTTTGATAAAAATAGCGTTTTAAAGAGAGAATTACCCGAAAATGCGCTCCAAACGCTCCCTTCCCGTCTGTAAAAATTCGGAAATATCCGCATATTCCGCAGATTGGAATGCTTCGAGAACAAAATCGCCCTTATAACCGCCGTCTTTGAGCCTTTTCGCGAGGGTAACGAAGTCGTATTCCCCGTCTCCCACCATATAATGGCAATCCTTTTTGCCGTCGCCGTCCGATAAATGCGTCGTAACGAGGCGATCCATATAGCGTTCTGCCATTTTTCCGTCCTTGTCGCCAAACATCAGAGCGTGGCAGGTGTCGTAGCAGAAAGAGACGCCTTTCACCGCGCGGAAAAGCTCGTCAAACGGGGCTTCGCCCGTCAGATTTTCCACCGCGAGGGTGACGCCTTGCCCTTCGGCAAATTCCGCGATCTCAGCGACGTTGTCGATGACTGTGGGGGTGATCTCCGGCAGGTGGACGACCACGACGTTTACGCCCTGCTCCTTTGCCCCTTTCAAATAGATCTTGTAAGTTTTGATGGCGTCCTTTGCCCCGTAATACTTGTTCATCAAATAAGGCGCGAATTTAATGGGAGCGTGCGCATAGGAGACCTCGAGCCCCTGCTCGCGGACAAACTTAAATTGTTCGTATTCCGAAATGCCGCTGTACGTGTTGTAATCGTTGTGGCACCAAACCGCCACCTTTTGAAACCCCGCTTCCTTTATCTTTTGAAAACGCTCTTCGGCGGGGAGATCGAAACCGCAATACGCATACGTGCTGATCCTATCCATAACTACCTCTACGCTTTTAATGCTACCATTGTAACACACTTTGCCCCGAGAAGCAACGTGCGCGGCAACTTAGTGACAAAAAAAGGTGCCTGATCGGCACCTCGTTTTTGTTTGGGTTCCTTAGAAGCGTTTTCTCTTTTCGCAGTAAACGCAACGGCAAACGTTTGCTTCCTTGTCCACCACCTTAAAGAGTTTGGCAAGTTCCTGCTCGGTTTGCGAGATGCAACGCGGGTTTTCGCACCCCGTTTCTCCCACGAACACTTCCTTGCCGGCAAGAAGATCCTCTTTTACCGAATTCTTTGCTTCTTGCAGCAACTTTAGGATAAGCGCCATACGGATGTACTTGCCGTTTTCCACCTGCTTGAAGTAACAAGCGCGCGGGTCGTCGTCCACCTTGACGCTGATCTCGTTCACGCGAGGAAGGGGATGCATCACGCAAGCGTCTTTTTTTGCCGCCTTCATCTTTTCTTCCGTCAGGACGTAGGCGTCCTTTAAGCGATCGTATTCGCTTTTATCTTCAAAACGTTCACGCTGGATCCTAGTCATATAGAGGATGTCAAGGTCGGGGATGGCTTTTTCGAGGTCGTCCGTTTCGTAGTATTCCATGCCCGACTTTTCAATGACGCCGATCTTAACGTAATTGGGCAAAATAAGCTCCTTGGGCGAGATCAGGACGATCTTGACGTTGTTGTAGCGGGAAAGCGCGGTGATCAAGGAATGCACCGTTCTGCCGTACTTCAAATCGCCGCAAAAGCCTACGGTGAGGTTGTCGAAGGTGCCCTTCTCGCGGTAAATGGTAAGAAGGTCCGCTAAGGTTTGCGTCGGATGGCAGTGCCCGCCGTCGCCCGCGTTGATGATGGGCACGTTTGCGCTTCTTGCCGCGACGAACGCCGCGCCTTCTTTGGGGGAGCGCATCGCAATGATATCGGCGTAGGAGGAGATCACGCGGACGGTATCCGCAATACTTTCCCCTTTTGCCGCCGACGAAAGCGCCTCGCCCGGCACGGGCAACACGTTGCCGCCCAGCTCGTACATCGCCGCTTCAAACGAGAGTCTCGTACGAGTGGAAGGCTCAAAGAACAGCGTGGCTATCTTTTTGCCCTTGCACTTTTTGGCGTATTTTGCGGGGCGACGGATGATGTCCTCCGCAACCGTGATCATCTCGGCGATCTCTTCGCGCGTCAGGTCGCAAATGTCAATGAGACTTTTCATTATTTCTTCCCCTTATTGATCCAACTTTCGTCGGACGGATCGTTTCTGAATGCGATCAAGCGTTCCACGTCGCTCTTGCCGATGTAGCCTTCTTCCGCGGCGATGGCGGCGATGGTGTCGAAGTTGGTCAAAGAAACGTTCTTGACCTTGGCTTCCGCCAAACGATCCAAGCCCTTTTGCATGCCGTAAGTGAAGATGCTTACCACACCGAGGACGTCGGCGCCCGCTTCGCGCAGCGCTTCCACCGTGTCGATCACGCTGCCGCCGGTGGAGATGAGGTCCTCTACCACCACCGTCTTTTGCCCTTTTTCAAGCTTGCCCTCAATGCGGTTTTGTCTGCCGTGATCCTTTGCGCCGGAACGCACGTACCCCATCGGCAAGCCCAAGAGGTGCGCGGTGATCGCCGCGTGCGCAATGCCCGCGGTGGAGGTGCCCATCAGGATCTCCGCTTCGGGGTATTCTCTGCGAACGGTCTCCGCAAGCCCGTTTTCCACGATGATCCTCGCGTCGGGGGCGGAAAGAGTCAAACGGTTGTCGCAGTATACGGGGCTTTTGATGCCGCTTGCCCAGGTAAAGGGCTCATCGGGACGGAAAAACACCGCCTTAACGGAAAGTAACGCTTTTGCAACTTGAACTGAAATATCCATAAGTCTTCTCCTTTAGTCTTCCAAAAATTCTTTGAGGCATCTTTCGTACGCCGCCACGGGGTCTGCCGCCGCCGTGATTGGGCGCCCGACCACGATGTAATCCGAACCCGCTTTTCTTGCTTCCGCAGGGGTCATCACGCGCTTTTGATCGCCCTTGTCCCCGTCCGCAAAGCGCACGCCCGGCGTCACGGTCAGGAAATCTTTGCCGCAAGCCTTATGCACGCCGTCCGCCTCCAAGGGGGAGCAGACCACGCCGTCCAAGCCCGCGAGCTTGGCGTTCATGGCGTAATGCTTGACCACTTCCGCCATCGGCTTGTCGATCAAGAGGTCGCGCTTCATGCTCTCTTCATCGGTGGAGGTAAGTTGCGTGACCGCGATCAGCAAGGGGCGCGTCCCATCCGGACGAGTGAGCCCTTCCAATGCGGCTTTCATCATTGCCACGGTGCCCGCCGCGTGCAAATTGCAGATATCTGCGCCGAGGCCGGAAAGCACTGCCATACTCTTTTTTACGGTATTGGGGATGTCGTGCAGTTTGAGGTCCAAAAACACCTTGTGCCCTCTCTTTTTGAGTTCGCGGACGATGTCCGGACCTGCGGAATAAAAGAGTTCCATCCCGATTTTTACAAAGGGCTTTTTGCCCTTGAATTGATCCAAAAACGCAAGCGTTTTTTCCGCGCCGTCAAAATCGCACGCGATGATCACGTCTTTTGCCATTATGCCTTCCCCCTAAGTTCGTTTAATGATTTGATGCCGTATTTTTGCATTGCCTCGGGCAACTTTTCCACGATCTCCTTACACGCGAAGGGATCAACGAGGTTTGCCGCCCCGACCTCCACCGCCGTAGCGCCGGCGAGGATCATTTCCAAGACGTCCTCCGCAGAGGATACGCCGCCCATCCCCACGACGGGGATCTTGACCGCTTTGCTGGTCTTATACACCATATTGAGCGCTACCGGGAACACCGCGGGGCCCGACAGCCCGCCCGTAACGTTTTTGATCACGGGCTTTTTTGTCCTGAGATCCAAACGCATGCCGACGAGGGTGTTTATAAGAGAAACGCCGTCCGCGCCCGCATCTTCCACCGCCCGAGCGATCTCCGTGATGTCGGTAACGTTGGGCGAAAGCTTGATGATGACGGGCTTGGTGGTAGCCTTTTTGACTGCAGCGGTCACAGCCGCCGCCGTTTTTGCGTCGGTGCCGAAGCTCAGCCCGCCGCCGTGCACGTTGGGGCAGGAAACGTTGACTTCCAGCCAGCCGACCTGCTCTTCCTTGTCCAAGATGCGGCAGACTTCAACGTACTCGTCGATGCCAAAGCCGCTGACGTTTGCCATCACCTTTTTGTTAAACACCTTTTTCAGGCGAGGAAGTTCCTCCGAAACCACCTTTTTAACGCCGGGGTTTTGCAATCCCACCGCGTTGAGCATCCCCGAGGCGCATTCCGCGATCCTCGGCGTCGGGTTACCGAAGCGCTCTTCCAGCGTGGTGCCCTTGAAAGAGAAGGTGCCCAAACAGTTGATGTCGTAAAGTTCCGCAAATTCGTAACCGTAGCCGAAGGTGCCGCTTGCGGGGATGACGGGATTGTCGAGCTCTATCCCGCAAAGATTTATCTTGGTATCTACCATAATATCTCCCCCTTTTTCAGCACGGGGCCGTCCTTGCAGATGCGCTTGTTGCCCGCGATGGTCTTGCAGGAGCAACCCATGCAGGCGCCGAAGCCGCAGCCCATCCTCTCTTCAAAAGAAAGTTCTCCTTCCGACGTTGTGGCGTTATAAAGCGCCTTGAGCATCGGCTCGGGACCGCAAGCGTAAAAGTAGGAATAATTCTCGGGCAGAACGTTTGTCACAAACCCTTTGACCCCTTGACTGCCGTCCACCGTGGCAAGCGCGACTTTTGCGCCAAGCGCCTCGAATTCTTTTTGAAAGAATACTTCCTCCTTGCGGTTGAACCCCAGCGCAACGAAGGGCTTTGCCCTTTTTTCAATAAGCTTCTTTGCCAAATAATACAAAGGCGGAACCCCCACGCCGCCGCCGACCAGCAGCGGAGCGTTGCCGGACAAAGAAAGGTCGTACCCGTTGCCGAGCCCCGTCAATACGTCGAACTTAGCGCCCGGTTTTGCTTCGGAAAGAGCCGCCGTCCCCTTGCCTACCACTTTGTAGACCAGAGTCAATGCGCCCTCCTCTTTGTCGCAAACCGAAATGGGGCGCCTGAGATAAAGCCCGTCGATCTTTACGTTGACGAACTGCCCCGGATTGGTTATGCCCGACGTATCGCCCGCAAAAACGCTTTTAAAAACGTTTTCGCAAAGGCGCTCGGTATGCTTAAGTTCAAAAATCACCTGCTTCATTTTTACGCGTCGATGGTGGAGATGGTCAACGTGGTCTCCTCCAAGATGTCGAGGAGCACTTTGACCGTGTCGAGGGAGGTAAACATCGTAACGTTGCTTTCCGTCGCATACTTTCTGATCTCCACACCGTCCATCTTGGCGCTTTCCGCCCCGACGGAAGAAGTGTTGATCACGTAAGAGATGTGACCTTGACGGATGGAATCGCGGATCTCCATGCTGCCCTCGCTGATCTTCTTCAAAACGTGGGTGCGGATGCCGTTTTCCTTCAAGTACTTAGCGGTGCCCGAGGTTGCCTCGATGTTGAAACCGAGGTTGTAAAAGCGGCGGATGAGCGGCAAGGCTTCCTCCTTATCCGCATCGGCGATGGTGGCGAACACCGTGCCGTAATTCAACAGTTTGGTGCCCGAAGCTTGCAGCGCCTTGTAAAGCGCGCGGTTGAGCTTGTCGTCGTAACCGATGGCTTCACCGGTGGATTTCATTTCCGGCGAGAGGTAGGCGTCCAAGCCCTTGATCTTGTTGAAGGAGAAGACCGGCACTTTTACGTAGTGGCGCTTTTTCTCTTCGGGATAGATGCCGAAGATGCCCTGTTCCTTGAGGCTCTTGCCCATGATGACTTCGGTTGCGATATCCGCGAGGGAGTAGCCCGTTGCCTTAGAGAGGAAGGGCACCGTCCTCGAAGAACGGGGGTTGACCTCGATGATGTAAACCTTTTCGGACTTGTCCACGATGAATTGGATGTTGTAAAGGCCCTTGATGCCGATGCCGAGGCCAAGCTTCTTGGCGTATTGCAGGATGGTCCCTTTCACCTTGTCGGAGATGGAGAAGGCGGGGTAGACCGAGATGCTGTCGCCCGAGTGGATACCCGTACGCTCGACCAGTTCCATGATGCCCGGCACGAAGACGTCCACGCCGTCGCACACCGCGTCGACTTCCACTTCCTTACCAACGATGTAGCGATCCACGAGCACGGGCTTGTCCTCGTCGATCTCCACCGCGGTCTTGAGGTAATGGCGAAGCGCCTTTTCGTTGCCGACGATCTGCATCGCCCTGCCGCCTAAGACAAAGCTCGGGCGGACGAGTACGGGGTAGCCGATGCGCGCCGCAGCCTTGACGCCATCCTCGATCTTGGTGACGGCGGTGCCTTCGGGGCGCGGGATGTCCAGCTCGGTCAAAAGTTTTTCAAACAGGTCGCGGTTTTCCGCCTTGTCGATGGCGGCGCAATCGGTGCCGACGATCTTGACGCCGCGGCTGTTGAGGGGCTCCGCCAGGTTGATGGCGGTCTGACCGCCGAGGGATGCGATGACGCCCTTGGGCTGCTCAAAATCAATGATGGCCATCACGTCTTCCGGCGTCAGCGGCTCGAAATACAGCTTGTCCGC